>NZ_SMKQ01000279.1 GCF_004348995.1 Nonomuraea terrae | reverse complement strand
CCCTCAGGCGCGCCGCCGCCGCGACCGCCACCACGACTGGGCGTGGGAGGCGGTCGGATTCCTCATCTGCGTGGCGATCGCCATGATCGTGTTCTTCTTCATGGCGAGCTTCCAGAGCCCCTGACGGTCACGCCTTCACGCCGAGGCGGGCCAGCCGGTCTCCGTCGGCGAGGATGTCCAGCGCGACGACCTTGCCGCCGGCGACGGTGAAGGCCATGACCGAGAGCGGCCGGCCGTCCCGTACGGTGAGGACGCCCGGCACGCCGTTGACCAGCACCGGCCTGGCGAACTCGGCGAATCTGCGGAACATGAACGCCTGCTCGGCCACGGTGAGCGCCCCGCGCAGCTCGTTCCACGCCCCCGCGACGGGCCCGGAGTCGGTCCTGAGCACGACGTCGGGGTGGAGCACCGCCACGAGCGCGTCGAAGTCGCCGCCCCGCGAGGCCGCCAGGAACGCCTCGACCACCTCGCGCTGCCGCGCCACGTCGGGATCGGGCCGCACGGCCGCGCCCTGCACGCGGCGGCGGGCGCGGCTGGCGAGCTGCCGGGTGGCGGCCGGCGTGCGGTCGAGGACGGGGGCGATCTCGTCGAACGGCACGGCGAACATGTCGTGCAGCACGAAGGCCAGCCGCTCGGCCGGGTCCAGCGTCTGCAGCACGACGAGCAGCGCGAGCCCCACCGAGTCGGCGAGCAGCGCCTCCTGCTCCGGGTCGGCGCCCCCGGCCCCGCTGATCACGGGGTCGGGCATCCGGATCTCCAGCGGCTCCTCACGGCGGGTCTCCCGCGAACGCAACAGATTGAGGCAGACCCGGCCCACGACGGTCGTGAGCCAGGCGCCCAGGTTCCGCACGTCGCCGGTGGCGGTGCGCTCGAACCTCAGCCACGTCTCCTGCACCGCGTCGTCGGCCTCGCTGACCGACCCCAGCATCCGGTACGCCACGGCCCGCAGCTGACTCCGGTGCGCCTCGAACAGATCGTCACGGTCGGCCATCTGTCACATTCCTTCTCCGAGCGGTGTCATAGATGTGACCCCTATCCAACCGGACGGCTGCCCGCGCACCGCCCGGGCCCCTGAGGAGATCACCATGCACGCACGGATGAACCACCCCGCCGCCGTCCTGCCCGGCGCCATGCAGGCCCTGCACGCGCTGGGCCGCAGCGTTGAGGGCGCCGGTCTGCCGAAGGCGCTGCTCGACCTCGTCCACCTGCGCGCGAGCCAGATCAACGGCTGCGGCGTCTGCCTCGACATGCACGCCCGCGACCTGAAGAAGAACGGCGAGAGCGACGAGCGGATCTGGACGGTGGCCGGCTGGCGGGACGCGCCGTACTACAGCGACGCGGAGCGCGCGGCGCTCGCTCTGACGGAGGCCGTCACCCGGCTGAGCGACCGGCCGGAGGCCGTGAGCGACGAGGTGTGGAACGAGGCCGCCGACAACTTCGACGAGACCGAGCTGGCCGCGCTGCTCACCGCCATCGCCACGATCAACGTGTGGAACCGGCTCAACGCCGCCACCCGCCAGGTGGCGGGCGCGTGGAACGGCTGAGCATCACCCTGACGACAGGATCAGCCCGCTCGTGGGCACCCCCGTCCCGGCGGTGACCAGGACGTTCGTCACGCCCGCGAGCTGGTTGGCCGCGTCGCCCCGGAGCTGGCGGACGGCCTCGGCGATGCCGTTCATCCCGTGGATGTACGCCTCGCCGAGTTGTCCGCCGTGCGGGTTGACCGGCAGGGCGCCGTCCAGGGCGATGCCGCCGTCGCGGACGAAGCCGGGGGCCTCGCCGCGCCCGCAGAAGCCCAGCTCTTCGAGCTGCGTCAGGACGAACGGCGTGAAGTGGTCGTACAGGATGGCGGCCTGGACGTCCGACGGGGACAGACCCGACATTTCCCACAGTTGGCGAGCTACCACTGACATTTCCGGTAAGCCGGTCATGTCGTCGCGGTAGTAGCTCGTCATCATCATCTGGCCCGCCCCCGAGCCCTGGGCGGCGGCCGTGATCAGCGCCGGCGGGCGGCGCAGGTCGCGGGCGCGTTCCGCGGACGTCACCACCAGCGCCACGGCCCCGTCGCTCTCCTGGCAGCAGTCGAGCAGGTGCAGCGGCTCGGCGATCCACCGGGACGCCTGGTGCTCCTCCAGCGTGATCGGCCGCCCGTGGAACCAGGCCGCCGGGTTCGTCGCCGCGTGCCGGCGCATGGTCACCGCCACGCGGCCGAAGTCCTCGGAGGTGGCGCCGTACACGTGCATGTAGCGCCGGGCGAACATGGCCACCCAGGCGGCCGGGGTGATCAGCCCGTACGGCACGTGCCAGCTCATCTCCAGGCCCTGCGAGGTGGGCTCGCCGCTCAGCCCGGCGTTCGGCTGGCCGAAGCGGCGGCCGGAGCGCTCGTTGAAGGCGCGGTAGCAGACGACCGTGCGGGCCAGGCCGGTGGCCACGGCCATGGCCGCGTGCGCGACGGTTCCGCAGGCCGCGCCGCCGCCGTACTCGACGCGGGAGAAGAACGTCAGGTCGCCGACGCCCGTCTCACGCGCCACGGCGATCTCCTGGTTGGTGTCCTGGCTGTAGGTGACCATGCCGTCCACGTCGGCCGGCGACAGACCGGCGTCGTCCAGCGCCGCCAGCACGGCCTCGGCGGCCAGCCGCAGCTCGGAGCGTCCCGACTCCTTGCTGAACTCCGTGGCGCCGATGCCCCCGATGGCGGCGCGCCCGCTCAGCACCGTCCGTCCTCCTTCAGCGTGACCGTCCCGGTGGCGTGGTCGCCCAGGCTCACCCGCCCGTGAACCCGCACGGTGACCCGCCCGCCCGCGCGCGAGGTGACCGTACCGCCGAAGGTGAGCCGGTCCCCCGCGTACGCCGGGACGCCGAGCCGCACGTCGACGCGCTCGATGACGGCCCGCGGCCCCGCCCAGTCGGTGACGAACCGCTCGACCAGCCCCATGGTGGTCAGGATGTTGAGGAAGATGTCCTTCGAGCCCTGGGCGCGGGCGATGGCGGGGTCGTGGTGCACCGGCGTGAAGTCGCGGGTGGCCAGCGCGGTCGAGACGATGAGCGTGGGCGTGAGGTCGATGGCGAGCTCGGGCAGCGTCTCGGGCAGCGTCTCGGGCGTCATGCCTCCTCCGGGGTCCACAGCGGCAGGACGAGCCGGTCGTCCATCGGGCGGAACGTCACCCGCAGCGGCATGCCGACCTCGACCTTCTCGATGGGGCAGTCCACGACGTTCCCGACGATCCGTACGCCCTCCGGCAGCTCCACCACGCCCACCACGAACGGGAGCTCCCGGCCCGGCACGGGCGGATGGTGGTGCACGACGAAGCTGTGGAGGGTGCCGCGGCCGGTCGCGACCGCGTGGGTGCGGGCGGTCGAGCGGCAGGCCGGGCACATCGGACCGGGCGGGTGGCGCAGCGCGCCGCAGTCGGCGCACCGTTGGATGCGCAGCTCGCCCTGTTTCGCGCCCTCCCAGAAGAACGCGGTGTCCTGGTTGACCGCAGGCTGCAGCGGATACGGCTTCCCCACCTCGGGCGGGCGGAACTTGAGCACGCGGAAGAGCATCTCGGCGACGGGGCGGTGGTCCTCGTCGTACCAGGTGACGTTCCAGGTGGCGAAGAAGCCGACGCCGAGTGCCGTCCGCTTGGGGCCGGCCAGGTCCGTGAAGCGGGTGGCGGGCGTGAGCCGTTCGCCGAGGCGGGCGTAGCGGTGATAGGTCTGCCCGCAGTCGGTCGCCACCACGCCCGTGTAGCCGGCGTCGTCGAGCGCGGCCAGCACGTCGTCCACCGGCGAGCGGTCGCGGGGCGCGTCCATGGTCCACACCTGGGCCATGGCGGGCGGGGCGACGCCCTGCTCCAAGTAGACCGGGTTCGCGTCGCCCATGGCGGCCAGCCAGTGCCGGATCATGGGGGCGTTCACCGGGTCGGGGGCGGGGGCGCCGCGCACCTCGCCGAGTGCCGCCTGCTTGTCCGCGAGCTCGTGCAGCGGGTCCGTCATCGCGGCGGCCTCGGCAGGTTCAGGCCGAGCATGGCGATCAGCTCCCGCTGCACCTCGTTCACGCCGCCGCCGAACGTCAGCACCAGTCCGCCCTTCACCCCGCGGTCCATGCGTTCGAGCAGCTCGGCCGTCTCCGGGTCGGACGGGTCGCCGTGGCGGGCGAGGATGTCGCCGACGATCCGGCCGGCCTCCTGCGTGCGTTCGGAGCCGTAGATCTTGGTGGCCGAGGCGTCGGGGGCGCCCAGCCAGCCGAGGTCCATGTTCGCCGCGACCTGCCAGTTGAGCAGCTCGTTGGTGCGGAACGCGGCCCACACGCGGGCGAGCGCCCGGCGCACGTCCGGGTCGCCGTCCAGGCCCGTACGGCGCGCCCAGGCGAGGAAGCGGTCGTAGGTGTGGCCGAGGCTGCCGGCTGGGCCGAGGGTCACGCGCTCGTGGTTGAGCTGGTTGACGATGAGGTCCCAGCCGCGGTCCACCTCACCGACCACCATGTCCACCGGGACCCGCACGTCGGAGTAGTAGGTCGCGTTCGTGTGGTGGCGGCCGTCCATGGTGATGATCGGGGTCCACGAGAAGCCGGGGTCGTCCGTGGAGGCGATCATCATCGTGATGCCCTTGTGCTTCTTGGCCGAGGGGTTCGTGCGGGCGGCCAGCCAGATGTGGTCGGCGTGGTGGCCGCCGCTGGTGAAGATCTTCTGGCCGTTGACGACGTAGTGGTCGCCGTCGAGCACCGCGGTCGTCCGCAGCGAGGCCAGGTCGGTGCCCGCCTCGGGCTCGCTGTAGCCGATCGCGAAGTGGCACTCTCCGGCGAGGATGCGCGGCAGGAAGAAGTCCTTCTGCCGCGGCGTGCCGTACTGCATGAGGGTCGGCCCCACGGTCTGCACGGTGATGATCGGGTACGGCACCCCGGCGCGGGCGATCTCGTTGGCGAAGATCTGCTGCTCCAGGGGGCCGTAGCCGCTGCCGCCGTACTCCTTCGGCCAGCCGAGGCCGAGCTTGCCGTCACGGCCGAGCCGCCGGCAGTGCTCCATGTACGCCTCGCCGAACGGGTCCTGGGCGATCTCGGCCCGCTGCTCGGGGGTGAGGCAGGTCCTGAAGTACTCGCGCAGCTCGTCGCGGAGCCCGCGCTGCTCGGGGGTCAGGTCGATCAGCATCAGACGAGCGCTCCGATCAGGTCGAGCTGGGCGTCGGCGCCGCCGAGCAGGTGCGTCAGGTGCTTGCCCCGGGCGAAGTAGCGGTGCAGCGGGTACGTCACGTCGAGCCCGAGCCCGCCGTGCAGGTGCTGACAGGTGTAGAGCGCGGTGAACCCCTCACAGGCGTGGTACGCGGCCAGCGCCACGTCCCGCTCGGCCGGCAGCCCCTCGCCCAGCCGCCAGACCGCCGCCCACATGGCCACGTCGAGCACCCGTCCCGCGATGTAGACGTCGGCGACCTGCATGGTCACCGCCTGGAACTCGGCCAGTGCCCGCCCGAACTGCCGGCGCGTCCTGACGTGCGACGTGGTCAGCTCCAGCGCGCCGGCCAGCACGCCGCTCGCCTGGGCGGCCGCCGCGGCCGTGAAGATCCGTACGGTGTCCGCGACCGCCTCGATCCCGGCCACCCGCTCCGCGGGAGCGCCGTCGAACACCAGCGTGGCGGCGGGCTCCCCCGTGGAGGTGTACTCCTGGACCGTGGACGTCGGCTCCGCCAGGAACAGCCCCTCGTCGGCGGTGACCAGCGTCGCCGCTCCCGGGTACGGCACGGTGGCCTTGCGGCCGGTGAGCGTCCAGTCGCCGCCCTCCCAGCGCGCGGTCGTCAGGGGCGGGTCGGTCAGGGCGCGGCCGGGCTCGCGCAGCGCGAGGGTGACCCGGTCGGCGCAGCGCCGCTGCTGGTCGAGGGTGCCGTGACGGGCGAGGGCGAGGGTGCCGGCGAGCGTGGGCAGGGCCGGCACGGGTGCGGCCCGCGCGCCCGTCTCGCGCAGCACCACGGCCATCTCGACCGGGCCGAGCCCGGCGCCGCCCGCCTCCTCCGGCACGCAGACGCCCAGCAGCCCGGCCTGGCGGAGCCGTTCCTCGTCCCCCTCCTTGGCGAGGACCTCGGCGGCCAGCTTCCTCAGGTCCTGCTGGGTTTCGTCGAAGGTGAAGTCCACGGGTCCTCCAGCAAGTGCTAGGTCAACCGAATCGGAAACTAGAACAGATTCCAATCTCTGTCCAGCGACCCCCCGCGTCGGTAATGCGCGATATAGGGCTGTAACGCCGAGGACATGGGTCGATTCGGCTTCTTTGTGACCCGCTGGTAACAAGCCGTGCCTTCGTGAAATCAGATAACGTGTTCTCATGCGTCCCACGCACGCGACCGTCGCCGCGCCCTCCAGCGACGCCGAGGCGACCATGGAGAGCCACCCCGCGCAGAGCGTCCGTACGCGCAGCCAGCACCAGCGCCGCAAGCGCATCGTCCAGGCCGCCGCCGCGCTCGCCTCACGTGGCGGGGTCGAGGCCATGCAGATGCGCACGGTCGCCGAGCGCGCGGGCGTGGCGCTCGGCACGCTCTACCGCTACTTCCCGTCCAAGATGGACCTTGTCGTGGCCGTGGTCGGCGAGGAGCTCGACCTGCTGGAGAGCAGCATCGACCGCCGCCCGCCCGGGGCCGCCACCCCGGCGAGCCGCGCGGTCGACGTGCTCATGAGGGCCACCCGCGGGCTGATGCGCGAGCCCGAGCTCGCCGACGCGCTCATCCGGTCATTGATCATGGCCGACGTCGAGACCCCGTTCGGCGACCGCATGACGGGGCTGCTGCTGCGAGTTTCCGCCGACGGGCTGACCCTGGCCGCCGCGAGCGAGGAGCAGATCGACCTCGCCGGCTCGCTGGCCAGCGTGTGGGTGCAGGAGCTGCTGGAGATGCTGCGCGGGCGTCGCACGTACGACCAGATCCAGCGGCGCATCGAGACCGCCGCCGCCCGCCTCTTCGCCGACTTCTGACCGGTTTTTACCCGATCGTCGCCCGCTGCCCGCTCGCGTCCCGGACGCCGAGCCAGCAGGCTGGAACGCATGACGACGATGAAGGCGATCAGCCAGGACGCCCTGGGCGGTCCTGAGGTGCTGCGGATGGTCGAGGTCGACAAGCCGGTCCCCGGCCCCACCGAGGTGCTCGTACGCGTGGAGGCCGCCGGGCTCAACCCGACCGACTGGAAGACGCGGGCGAGCGGCGGGGTGCTGCGGCTGGCGCCGCCGTTCGTGCTGGGCTGGGACGTCTCGGGCGTGGTGGAGGATTCCGGCGTGGGGCAGGCGCTCTACAAGCCGGGCGACGAGGTGTTCGGCATGCTGCGCTACCCGCAGGGCCACGGGGCGTTCGCCGAATACGTGACCGCGCCGTCGCGCCACTTCGTGCGCAAGCCGCGGGCCGTCGACCACGTGCACGCCGCCGCGATCCCGCTCGCCGGGCTGACCGCCTGGCAGGCGCTCGTGGACGTGGCCGGGCTGAGGGCGGGCCAGCGGGTGCTCATCCACGCCGCCGCCGGCGGGGTCGGGCACCTGGCGGTGCAGATCGCCAAGGCGCGCGGTGCCCACGTGATCGGCACGGCCGGCGCCGCCAAGCACGACTTCCTGCGCGGGCTCGGCGCCGACGAGCTGGTGGACTACCGCGAGCAGGACTTCGCCGAGGTCGTACGCGACGTGGACGTGGTGCTGGAGACGATCGGCGGCGACTACGGGCCGCGCTCGCTGCGGACCATGCGCCCCGGCGGCACGATCGTCTCGCTGGCGATCAGCCTGCTCGACCCGGGCCTGCACGCGCGGGCGCAGGAGCTCGGCATCCGGTCGGAGGCCATCCTGGTCGAGCCCGACCACGGCGCGATGCGCGCGCTGGCCGCGCTGGTGGACGCGGGCGCGCTGCGCCCGGAGGTGGCCGCCGCCATGCCCCTCGCGGACGCCGCCAAGGCGCACGAGCTCGGCGAGACCAACCGCACCACCGGCAAGATCGTCCTCACCGTCCCGGACTGACCGCCCGCACGTCGGCCCGCGCCTGGACGGTCAGGCGTGGGCCGCGTCCGTCCTGGGGGCGAGGTCCTTCTGGGCCTCCACCTCGGCGAGCCGGTCGGCGAGGGCCGAGCGGACCATGCCGTAGGCGTCGGAGCCCAGCAGCAGCCGGCGCGGGGGCTCGGCGGCGAGAGCCGCCTCGATCATGGCGGCGGCGACCTTCCGCTGGTCGCCGATCAGGTTGGCCGGGTCCATGTCGCCGCGCGCGATGTCGGCGCGGTCGGCGTACGCCGGCAGCGGGTCGGTGGTCTGGACGGCGTCGTAGAAGGTGTTGGCGATCATGCCAGGCTCGACCAGGACGGTGCGGATGCCGAAGGGCTCCACCTCCGGCGCGAACGCCTCGAAGAACCCTTCGATGCCCCACTTGCCGGCGTGGTAGAGCGAGAAGCCCGGGAACGTGATGTGCGCGCCCATGCTGGACACCTGCACGATGCGCCCGCCGCCCTGGGCCCTCAGGTGCGGGGTGACGGCGCGAGCCAGGTGGATGCTCGCGGTGAGATTGGTGGCGACGAGGCTTTCGACCTCGGCGTCCGTGTGCTCCTCCGCCGCGCCCATGATGCCGTAGCCGGCGTTGGAGACGACCACGTCGATGCGGCCCAGCTCGGCGAACGCGGCGTCGACGACCTGACGGAGCCGAGCGGTGTCGGTGACGTCCAAGGCGCGGCGCCACAGCCGGTCGCCGTACACCTCGGCCAGGTCGTCGAGCTGCTCGGGCCTGCGGGCGGTGGCGGCCACGCGGTCTCCGCGGGCCAGCAGCTGCTCGGTCAGCTCACGGCCGAAGCCTCGGGACGTACCGGTGATGAACCAGGTGGTTGCCATGTCAGTACCTAACTAGTTGGAGAACTTCTTGACCATACACTAACCAGATGGGGAAAATCCAACATCGGGTTCCCGCTCCCCGTCCGACGAGGTTGTGGAGGATTTCGTGGCACGCATGACGAAGGCGGAGCAGTCGGCCGCCACCAAGGCGCGGCTGCTCGACGCCGCCGTCGAGGAGTTCCAGGAGCACGGCCTGGCGGGGGGCCGCGTCGACCGCATCGCCGAGCGCGCCGGGGTGAACAAGCGGCTGATCTACATCTACTTCGGCGACAAGGACGGGCTCTTCGACGCCGTCATCGTCCGGGACGTCGAAACCATGATCGACGTCGTGCCCATCACCCAGGACGACCTGCCGGGATACGCCGTCTCCCTCTACGACTACCTCGAAGCCAACCCGACCGTGGGACGCCTGCTGACCTGGCGCAACCTCGAACGCATCAAGGCCTCGGACATCGAGTACGACGCGTACCGCCGCAAGGTCGACGCCGTCGCCCAGGCCCAGGCCACCCTCGCGCCCGGCTCCACGCACGCGCCCGCCGACGTCCTGGCCCTCATCCTCGGCCTCGTGCAGAGCTGGAGCCAGGCCTCCCCCGCACTGCGCGACCTCGCCGGCGCCGACGATCCCGCCCGCGCCGGACAACGCCGCCACAGCCTCCGTGAAGCCGTGAGCCGCCTCATCAC
>NZ_SMKQ01000278.1 GCF_004348995.1 Nonomuraea terrae | reverse complement strand
GGCCTGCCCGCCTGCTTGGCCGCCCCACCGGACCTGACGGCCTACGACGGCTCCGAGAACCGGCTGCTTGCTGCTGGTTCGGGACCGACAGCATCGAGTAGCGCCGGATGGGTGGACCGACCGGGCCGTGCGGACCCGCCTGATCCCTCCAAGACGGGTCCGCCTGACCCGCGTTGCCTCCACGCCGCGACCGGGGAGGGGGCTCGCCGGTGAGCCTTGCGCCCCGCGGATACGGGGTTCGTCTCGCCCGGTGTGTGGCTGCCGCGACGAGGCCCGCCTGACGGGGGCTCGGCATGTCCGGACGTGCGCACCCCTGTGGAGGTCGGCCGTGTGCGGGTGTGACGTCAGACCGCGGTGGGCGGTCGTGCCGGTGCGGCGTCCCACCCGGGTGGGACGCCGTGTGTGCGTGGATCTTCGATTGGTTGCCTACAGGAGTCGCTCGTGAAACTCGCCCTCATCGCACGCGCCTGCGTGCTCCTCGCCGTTGCCGTCGTTGTGCCGGCCGGTGTCGCGGTGGCGCCGGCGTCGGCGCATCCGTTCGGCCCGCCGTCCATGGTCACGATCGTGGCGGAAGGCTCGCAGGTGAGCCTGTCGTGGAAGGCCGCCGAGGACGACTGGGTGGCTCTGGGCCGCTCGCTCGGCGCGTTCGGAGATCCGTCCAAGGGCATCGACACCACGCTGACGGGGGAGCAGCAGCTGGCCCGCTCCGCCGCCGTACGGGACTATCTGCTGTCCCGGGTGGAGGTGAGCCAGGACGGGCGGCCCTGTGAGGGCGAGCTGGAACCGCTGGAGCGGCTGCTCACCGACGGCGCACGGTTCGGATTCGCGTGCGCGGAGCCGGTCGTCGAGGTGGACGTCCGGATCGCGGCGCTGACCGACCTGAACGAGGCGTACCGCACCGTGCTCAGCGCCGAGACGCCCGCCGACCCGGCGCAGACCATGCTCACGGCCGAGGCTGACACCCGGCACCTGAGGTTCGAGCCGTCGGCGGTGGGTGGGGTGTCGCTCGCCGTGCCCGTCGTGGTGCTGGTGGCCGCGGTCACGGCGCTGGTGGCGTTCCTCGTCCGCGGGCGGCGGCGGCGCGTGGGCGTGGCCGCGTGAACGGCACCACGGGGCCGGAGAACTACCTGATCGCGCTGTTCGACGGGGCGGGGGCGTTCTGGCTGATGCTGGCCGTGGCGCTGGGCGTGGGGGCGCTGCACGCGGTCGCGCCGGGACACGGCAAGAGCGTGACGGCGGCGTACCTGATCGGCACGCACGGCCGGTACCGGGACGCGCTCCGCCTGGGCGTGGTCGTCGCGCTCATGCACACGGTGTCGGTGCTCGCGCTCGCGCTCGTGTGGGTGGGGTTGAGCAGCGCCGCCGTCGGGACCAAGGCCGTCACGGCGTGGCTGCAGGTGATAGCGGGCGCGGTGGTGATCGGGGTCGGCGTGCATCTGACGTACCGCCACCTCCGCTCACGAAGGACGGCGCCCGCGAACGCGCCCGCGAACGCGAACGCGGGCGCACACGGGCATGGGCACGGTCACGGGCATGGGCATGGTCACGGTCACGGGCACGGTCACGGGCACGGTCACGGGGACGGGAATGGGGAGGAGCTGATGGATCCGTGGTCGCGCCGAGGGCTCACCGCCCTCGCGCTCTCCGGGGGTCTGGTCCCCTCGCCGTCGGCGTTCATCGTGCTGGTGAGCGGGCTGCTCACCGGGCGGGCGTTGGACGCGGTGGTGCTGGTGGGCGCGTTCGGGGTGGGCATGGCCGCCACACTGACCGCCGTCGGGATGGTGACGGTCCGCGGGGCCGCACTCATGGGGCGGCTCGGCCGGCGGCAAGCGCCCGGCCTGCGCTCCCTGCGCGCCGCCGCGTCCTGGACGCCCGCGCTGGCAGGCGTCGCCGTGGCCACCGGCGGCGGCCTGTACGTGGCGACCGCCGTGACGGCCCTGCTGCCCTGAGGTCCGGAATCGGCCGGGACCGCTGCCGGAATGGACCGGTGTCCGGTGCGGCCGGGCGGGAGGATGACCGGCATCGGTCCGTGGAGGCGGCAGGTGATTCGGGCGGGTGTGGGCGACACGGGGGGAATTGGGTGGAGGTGATGGGAATTGGGGGAGGATCGCAGGGTGAGCGAACTGTGTTATTTGCCCGCTACCGAACTGGCTCGTCTCATCAGGACGCGGCAGGTGAGTGCCGTCGAGGTGCTCCAGGCGCACCTCGACCGCATCGAGCAGGTCAATCCCCGTGTGAACGCCGTCGTCACCCTGGTCGCCGAACAAGCCCTCGACGCGGCCAAGGCGGCCGACGCCGCGGAGCCGGCCGGGCCGCTGCACGGCGTGCCCGTCGCGCACAAGGATCTCGTCGACACGGCCGGCATCCGCACGACGTACGGCTCCCCGCTCTTCGCCGACCACGTGCCCGACAAGGACCACCTGGTCGTACGGCGGCTGCGCGCGGCCGGGGCGATCACGGTGGGCAAGACCAACACCCCGGAGTTCGGCACCGGCTCCCACACGGTCAACGAGGTGTTCGGCGCCACCAGGAACCCGTACGACCCGACCAAGTCGGCCGGCGGCAGCAGCGGGGGAGCGGCGGTCGCGCTGGCCACCGGCATGATCCCGCTGGCCGACGGCAGCGACATGGGCGGTTCCCTGCGCAACCCCGCCTCGTTCTGCAACGTCGTCGGCCTGCGCCCCACGCCCGGCCGCGTCCCGGGCATCTCGGAGACGGCCGCCTGGTACACCCTGTCGGTCCCTGGGCCGATGGCCAGGACGGTCGAGGACGTCACGCTGATGCTCGGCGCGATCGCCGGGTTCGACCGGCGCTCGCCGTACTCGATCAAGGAGATGTTCGCGCCCGAGCCCGAGGAGGGGGTGGCGGGGCTGCGGGTGGCGTGGAGCCCCGACCTGGGCGGGCTGCCCGTGGACCCGCGCACGGCGGCGGTCACCGCGACCGCGCCGGCCGTGTTCGAACGCCTCGGCGCCCACGTGGAGCAGACCGATCCCGACCTGACCGGCGCGGAGGAGGCGTTCCGTACCTACCGGGCCTGGTACTACCTGCTCGCCCACGGCGACAAGACCCGGCTGGGCCCCAACACCGCCTGGAACGTCGAGCAGGGCCGCCAGGTCACCGGCGCCGACCTGGTGGCCGCCGAGGTGGCGCGCAGCCGCCTCTACCAGCGCATGGCCGCGTTCTGGGACACCTACGACGTGCTGATCGCGCCGGTCAGCCAGGTGCCGCCGTTCCCGGTGGAGCAGCCGCACGTCAGCGAGATCAACGGCCGGCGGCTGCCCGACTACCTCGCCTGGATGCGCTCGGCGTACTGGATCAGCGTGCTGCACGCGCCGGCCGCGTCCGTCCCGGCCGGCTTCACGGAGGACGGCCTGCCGGTGGGCGTGCAGATCATCGGGCCGCCGTTCGAGGACGCCAGGGTGCTGCGGGTGGCGCGGGCGTTCGAGCAGGCCACGGGGCACGGCCTGCGCAGGCCCCCGCTCTAGACGACCGGACCCCCGTACGGCTGCCGCAGGGGCGACTCGCGGTAGCCGTGCATGCCTTCCAGCAGCGTGAAGAACCCCACGGCCAGCAGCGGCCAGGACACCAGCACCCCGGGGGCCGTCAGTTTCAGCGCCCCCGGGACGACCTTGATCCCGGGCACGGCCGCGGCCTGCACCACGACCGATCCGATGGTGAACGTCGACCCGGTCCACAACGTCAGGAAGGAGGCCGCCACCCCACCCGCGCAGAGCCCGAGCAGCACCGCGAGCATCCAGCGCCGCCCGATGAACCAGGCGACGCCGCCGCACAGCAGCCCCAGCCCGCCCGTGATCACCGCGAACCAGCCGTCGGCCGCGATCAGCGCCTGCGTGGTCGGGTCGGCCAGCATCGGGCCCTGCTCGGTGACCTGGTAAGGGGCCCGCGGCGTGAGGCCCGACCAGAGCAGGCCGGCGGCGACCCCGAGAGCGGCGAGAGTGAGGACAGTTACCGCAAATGCGCGTACTTCCCTCGTCACGCCACTCCCCTTCACATGTGCGTCCGAATCAGCTCGATGGTATCCCCCGGCTAGGCTCGCTTCGTGATTGCAGAAGAGGTCTGGAAGATCGAACCCTCCGGCCCCCTCCGGGGGGACGTCGAAGTACGCGGCTCCAAGAACGGCGTCTCCAAGCACATGGTCGCGGCGATGCTGGGCGACGGCGAGAGCAGCATTCACAACGCCCCGGAGGTGGGCGAGGTCGGCATCACGGCGGACATGCTGCGCGCCCTCGGCATCCACGTCGAGATCTCCCGCACGGAGATCAGGATCGAGAAGGGGCCGGCGATCGAGCCCCGGGTGCCCGACGCGTTCACCGGCCTGAACCGCATCCCCATCCTCATGCTCGGCCCGCTGCTGCACCTGGCGGGCGAGGCGTTCGTGCCGCTGGTCGGCGGCGACCCGATCGGGCGGCGGCCGGTGAACTTCCACGTCGAGGCCCTGCGCGCGATGGGCGCCGAGGTCGAGGTCGGCGAGAGCGGCATCTTCGCCAAGGCGGCCCGCCTGCGCGGCACCCGGATCGAGCTGCCCTACCCCAGCGTGGGCGCCACGGAGACGGTGCTGATGTCGGCGGTGCTCGCCGAGGGCAAGACGGTGCTGAAGAACGCCGCCACCGAGCCCGAGGTGGTGGAGCTGGCGCTGTTCCTGCAGCGGATGGGGGCGATGATCGAGCTCTCGCCCGACCGCAGGATCCTCATCGAGGGCGTCGAGCGCCTGCACGGCGCCTCCACCTGGCTGGCCGGCGACCGCATCGAGGCGTTCTCGTACCTGGCGGCCGGTCTGATCACCCAGGGCGAGGTCCGCGTGCACGGCTGCCCGCAGGACCGCCTGGTCACCGCGATCACCACGCTGGCCAGGATGGGCGCCAGGTTCGACATCAACGACGAGTACCTGTGCGCCACCGCGCCCCCGGAGGGCCTGCGCGCGGCGGCGGTGCAGACCGACACCCACCCCGGGTTCATGACCGACTGGCAGACGCCGCTGATGGTGCTGTTCACCCAGAGCCACGGCATGTCGGTGCTGCACGAGACGGTCTTCGAGAACCGCCTGGTGTACGTGCCCGCGCTGCAGCGGATGGGCTGCGAGATCGAGGTGTTCGACCAGTGCCTGGGCGGCCCGGCCTGCCGCTACCACGACACCAACGCCCGCCACTCGGCCGTCGTGCGGGGTGTCTCCAGGCTGAGGGGAGCCGACGTGACGCTGCCCGACATCAGGGCCGGCTTCTCGGCGGTGCTGGCGGCGGCGGTCGCCGACGGGCCGTCCACGCTGCGCGGCGTGCACCACATCGAGCGCGGCTACCACCGGCCGTTCGAGCAGTTCGCCTCGCTGGGGCTGAACATCAGGAGGGACTCGGGTGAGTAAGCAGCAGTAAACAACTGTAAAGACGCTGGAAGCGGGCGTTTGCCAATGATCGGGACGTCGCACATCAAGTGACGTGACCGTACTCAGATCCGTCGGGGGACTCGGGCTGGCGGGGGCGCTCGGCGGGGTGCTGGTGGCCGCACTGGCCGCGCCCGTGGTGAGCGGGGGCGGCATCGCCGCGCGTGACGCGACGAAGACCTTCATCGACCTGCCGCCCGCCCCGCGCGAGGAGCCGCTCGCGCAGGTGACCAGGCTGCTGGACAAGGACGGCCGGCCGTTCGCGCAGTTCTACGAGACCAACCGCAGGATCGTCCCGCTGCGCAAGGTCGCCCCGGTGATGCGCCGGGCCATCGTGGCCATCGAGGACGCCCGCTTCTACGAGCACGGCGGCCTCGACGTCCGCGGCACGCTGCGGGCGCTGCTCACCAACACCCAGGCGGGCAGCATCCGGCAGGGCGGATCGTCCCTGACCCAGCAGCTCGTCAAGAACATCCTGGTGGAGAACGCCCGTACCAACGCCGAGCGCGATCGTGCCCGCGCGCCCAACCTGGCCCGAAAGATCACCGAGCTGCGCCTGGCGCTGGCGCTGGAGAAGAAGTACCGCAAGGCGGAGATCCTCGAGCGCTACCTGAACATCGCCTACTTCGGCGCCGGGGCCCACGGCGTGGAGGCGGCGGCCCGGCGCTTCTTCTCCACCTCGGCCTCGAAGCTGACGCTGGAGCAGGCGGCCACGCTGGCGGGGGCGGTGCGGATGCCGTACTCGACGGACCCCTCGCTGGGGCGGGACCATCGGGCCCGGCTGCGGGAGCGGCGCGATCTCGTGCTCGACCGCATGGCCGGGCTGAACTGGATCAGCAAGCAGGAGGCGGCGCGCGCCAAGGCGGTGCCGCTGGGCATCGACCTCCGCCCCGAGCCGGGCGGCTGCGAGCAGAGCGAGTACCCCTTCTACTGCCTGTACGTCCAGCGCGAGCTGCTGTCGAACCCGGCGTTCGGCAACACCGAGGCCGAGCGGCGCAACAGGCTGGCCAGGGGTGGCCTGACGATCAGGACGAGCCTCGACCCGATCGCGCAGCGCGCCGCCGAGCGGGCCATCAAGCGGCACGTCTCGCCCGAGGACACCGAGGTGGCCGCCGAGGCGATGGTGGAGCCGCGGACCGGGCGGATCCGGGCGATGGCGGCCAGCAAGGGCTTCGGCCGCAACCCCGGCGACCGCAAGAACGGCCCCAAGACCACCTTCAACCTGGTCGCCGACGTGGCCCACGGAGGCGGCCAGGGTTTCCAGGCCGGATCGACGTTCAAGGTGTTCACCCTGGCCACGGCGCTGAAGCAGGGCTGGCGTTTCGGCGACGGCTTCATGACGCCGGGCTCGCTCGTGCCGTCGCAGGGCTACCGCGACTGCGACGGCAAGCCGGTCAACGACCCGAACAGCCGCATCCTGAACGCCAGCGGCGAGGGCGAGGGCGGCCCGCACAGCCTGGAGACCGGCACCTGGAAGTCGGTGAACATCTTCTACATGATGCTGGAGCGCAAGGTCGGGCTCTGCAACGTGGTGCGCACGGCCAAGGCCCTCGGCATCACGCGGGCGGACGGCAAGCCGCTGCGCGAGGTGCCGACGTTCACCCTCGGCATCAACGAGATGGACCCGGTGACGGTGGCGGCGTCGTTCGCGGCGTTCGCGGCGCGCGGGATGTACTGCCGGCCGCTGGCCATCGTGGAGATCGTCGGCAGGGAGGGGCGGCGCACGCACGTGCCGCCCGCGTGCGAGCGGGCCATCGAGCGGCCGGTCGCCGACGCGGTCAACCACGTGCTGGAGGGCGTGTTCGACCAGGGCACCATGAAGGGGCAGGGTCTCGGCCGGCCCGCCGCCGGCAAGACGGGCACCAACAACGGCTACACCTCGGCCTGGTTCGCCGGGTACACGCCGGTGCTGGCCGCGGCGGTGAGCGTGGGCGACATCCGGGGGTCGTACCGGTTCCCGCTGCAGGGCGTGCAGATCGGCGACCGCTTCTACGGGTCGGTGCAGGGGGCGTCGCTGCCGGGGCCGATCTGGGTGGAGTCGATGCGGTCGGCGCTGCGGAACACCGAGTCGCGCGGCTTCCCCGGGCCGGACATGTCACGCTTCGGCGGCGGACACACGCCGGGCCTGGAGGAGGCGCTCGCCCGGGAGGAGGCCCGCGACGGGGAACGCGAGGGCAGGCGGCGCGGCGACCACGGCTTCGGCAGGCGGCACCGCCGGCTCGTCGAGTGGCTGATGGGCGAGGGCCTGCTGCCGCCGTCGTACGGCCGGCCCCGCCGCGAGCGGCACCGGTCGCACGGGTTCTTCGACTGGTAGCTCAGCCCCGCCTGCCGATGGGGGCGGTGATCGCCCGGGTGAGCGTGATGAGGTTGTCGGGCGCGGTCTCGATCTGCAGGCCGCGCCTGCCCGCCGAGAAGTAGATCGTCGCGAAGTCGAGGGCGGAGGAGTCGACCACGGTCGGGAGCTGCTTGCGCTGGCCGAGTGGGCTGATGCCGCCGACGACGTAGCCGGTCACCCGCTCGACCTTCGCGGCCTCGGCCATCGCGGCCCGCTTGCTGCCGAGCGCGCTCGCCAGCGCCTTGAGGTCGAGCTTGCCCGCCACCGGCACGACCGCGACCGCGAGCCCGCTCTCGACCTCCGCCACGAGCGTCTTGAAGATCCGTTCGTACGGGACGCCGAGCGCGTCGGCGGCCTCCTCGCCGTAGGCCTGGGCGGAGGCGTCGTGGTCGTAGGGGTGGAGCGTGAACGCGGCCTTGGCCTTGGTCAGCGCCATGGTGGCCGGAGTGCCGCCCTTGCCTTTCGATGTGCTCACGGCACCCGATTGTAGCGAATCTACAATGTAAAGGCGCGGCCGGGGGTGTACCCGAAGGCCCGCCCGAACACGTCGATGAACGCGCTCGCGGAGGCCCACCCGCACCGGTGCGCGACCGCCGTCACCGGCACGCCGTCGGCCAGCAGGACCAGGGCGCGGTGCAGGCGGAGCTGGGTGCGCCACTGGGGGAAGGTCATCCCCAGCTCGGCCCGGAACAGCCGCGCCAGCGTGCGGTCGGCGGCGCCCGCCTGGACGGCGAGCTGGGCCAGCGTACGGCGGTCGGCCGGGTCGCGGCGGAGCGCGTCGCAGACGGCGGCCAGCCGCGGGTCCCTGGGCGTGGGCAGGTGCAGCGGCTGCTCGGGCGCCCGCCTGACCTGGTCCAGCAGCACGGCCAGCATTCTGGCCCGCTCGCCGTCCTCCAGGGCGCCGGTGTAGGCGACGATCAGCTCGCGGAGGAGGGGGCTGACGGCGAGGACGGCCGGGCGGCGGAGAACGAGCGGGTTGCGGGTCAGGCCGACCAGGCGCAGGTCGGTGTCGCCGTGGGCGAGGTGCTCGTGGACGGTGCCGGCCGGGATCCAGATCGCCCGGTTGGCCGGCGCCACCCAGGTGCCGGCGTCCGTGGTGACGGAGACGACGCCGTGGCAGGCGTACACGATCTGGTGGGTGTCGTGGCGGTGGGCGTCGATGCCGGCGCCGGGCGCGAGGGGCCGCCGCCCGGTGGGCGCTTCCGGCAGGTGGCGGATTTCCGGCATGAGTTGGCACTTTATCGGAAGCGGGCCAGCGCCGGCCCGGTCCATGATCGGGGCGTGAACAGGATCCCCATGCTTGCCGCCGGTCACGCCGCCGTGGACTTCTACCAGGGCGCGGTGCCCGCCCTCGTGCCGTTCCTGGTCGTGGAGCGGGGCTACGGGTACGTCGCCGTCTCCGGCGTCGTGCTGGCCGCGACGCTGCTGTCGTCGATCGTGCAGCCGATCTTCGGCGTGCTGACCGACCGGCGGCGGATGCCGTGGCTGATCCCGGTGAGCATGATCCTGTCCGGCGCCGGGGTGGCCGCCGGGGGAGTGACCGGCTCGTACGCGCTGACCTGCCTGGCCGTGGCCCTGTCGGGGCTGGGCGTGGCGGCCTACCATCCGGAGTCCGCCCGGCTGGCCCGGTTGGCGAGCGAGGGCAGCCACGTGCGGATGAGCTGGTTCTCCCTGGGCGGGACGCTCGGGTTCGCCTCGGCTCCCGTGCTCGTGACGCCGCTGCTCGCGGTCTGGGGGCTGGGCGCCTCGCCGTGGCTGGCGCTGCCGGCCGTGCTGGGCGCGCTGGTGACGCTGCCGGCCGTCAGGGCGCTGTCCGGGGGAGCGGCGGCAGCGCGGGGCGCCGCCGTGCCGGTCTCGGGCCGCGACGACTGGCCGTCGTTCGCCCGGCTGACCCTCGTGATCGTCTTCCGTTCCGTCGTGTACGTCGGCCTCAGCGCCTTCGTGGCTCTGCAC
>NZ_SMKQ01000277.1 GCF_004348995.1 Nonomuraea terrae | reverse complement strand
CGGCCCCGCCATCCGGCCCGCCGCACGCGCCTCCGCGCGGATCCTGATCGAAGCGCGTTCGCGCACGCCAAGGCGTCCGTACGGCCCCGCGTGATCACTTACCGCGATAGGGTCGCCACTTTTCGGCAAGCGAGAGTTGTGAAAACCGTTGAGACACGTCACGGAGGTCCCCCGATGCCCTACCTGACCCAGCTCGCCGACGTGGCCAGGCGCACCGGCCATCCGGTGACCGAGGTGGCCGGGTGGAAGCGCCGCGGCCACGGGCCGCAGCCGGAGGTGCAGGGGATCGTCTGCCACCACACCGCCGGCCCCGCCGGCGGCGGCGACTACCCGTCGCTGGGCGTGGTGCGCGACGGCCGCCCCGGGCTCGACGGCCCCCTGTCGCACTTCGGGCTCGGCAGGTCCGGCCGCATCTACGTCATCGCGGCCGGCCGCTGCTGGCACAACGCCCCCTCGACCTCGCCGCGCCACGACAACTCCAGCTCGCTCGGCATCGAGGCCGAGAACGACGGCCGCCAGCCCTGGCCGCAGGTCCAGCTCGACGCCTACCGCCGGTTGTGCGCCGAGCTGTGCCGTGAGTTCGGGCTGCCCGCCGCGCGTGTACGGGCGCACCGGGAGGTCAACACCTCCAAGCCCGACCCCCACTCCATCGCCATGACCGAGTTCCGGGCGGCCGTCGCCGCCCTCGTCAACGGCGCCCCCGCGCCCGACTCCTGGACGGAGGAGATCATGAAGGAACTGCCGATGATCCGGCCCGGTGACGACAACTTCGACGTCAAGACCGTCAGGGGCTGCCTGTTCGCTCGCGGGCACGTGCCGCCCACGGCGTACGCGGAGATCGAGGAGGGGCTGGCGGGCTGGCTGGAGTCCACCAGGTGCGACGACGGGCTGGTGGCGCTGGTCCGCGAGTTCCAGCAGGCCAAGGGCCTCCCGGACGACGGGCTGGTCGGGCCGCGGACGTGGGCGCCGCTGCTGCGCGTGTAGCCGCCTCAGGACGCCCGCCCGGTGGCGGGTAACGGCTCCGCCGAGGGACGCAGGCCGGACAGCAGCAGGGCCAGGCAGCGGCGGGTGTCGGCGGCGGCGCCCCCGCCCGGGTGCACGGTGGCGAGAGTCATCACGACGACGGCGGCCAGGTCGCGGACGACCAGGTCGGCGCGTACCCGTCCCTGCCGCTGGGCCCTGGCCAGCAGGGGGGCGCAGCGGTTCCATGAAGCGTTCGGCGACGTCCACGTCGAAGGCGCCGGGCTCCTTCGCCGCCGCCCACGCTGTGGAGCGTTCCTCCCATGCCCACCGCAACGACCGCCCCCGAGCAACGATCTGGTCAGCGAGCATCGCCAGCTAGGCGAACTCCGGCGTCGGATACGGCAGCGACTCCGCCGCGGACGCGACCCTTGCGGCCCTTCATCCGGAGGAGGGCGAGGGTGTTGACGCCGTCGTGGAAGCCGACGTCGGCGACGGTGGTCAGGCACAGCTCGGTGGCGCGGGCGCCGAGGTGGACCGGACGAGGGCGACGGCGCACAGCGGGCCGAGGCGCTCGTCGGCGCGGCGGCGGCGATGAGGGCGGCGGCGTCCATCTCGGAGAAGCCGCGCGGCTCGGTGTTGTTCTCGATCTTCGGTTTGTCGGCGTCGTCGACGGGGTTGACCTGGATGGCGCCCATCTTGCGGAGGAAGCCGTACCAGGACGACACCGCTGAGAGTTTGCGGGCGATGCTGCGTTTGGTGGACGGCTTGCCGGTCTTGGGATGGGCGGGGGTTCGCTCCAGATGGCGGGCGTAGGAGTTGACGTGTGTCCAGTGGACGGCGAGGGGGTAGAGGCCGGCGGCGTGGGACCAGGCGAGGTACTGGTGTACGTCGCGGCGGTAGGCGGCGCGGGTGCTGTCGGAGAGCGGGCGGTTGGCGAGCCAGGCGTCCGTGAAGTCGGTTAGCTGGTCGATGGTGGCGAGTGTGCCGGTGTGGCCGGTTCGGGGGTCGATCAAGGTCGCGTAAAGACGCTGCCAAGTAACACAGCGCAAGCGGCGTACATCATCGGAATTATGCGCGCGATCGGCAGGCGCTCCAGGACCCGATCAAGCGCGCCCCAAGCGACCGTCAAGCACACGTATATATGAGGGGCCCGCTGCAAGCGGCTGCCCGGTAACGTCCCTTGCGCGTCGTTACTGCTTGACTTGTAGATACGCTCGATAATGTCGCAATTGGCATTGCTTGTTCGTTTCTGCTTCGTCCCCCAAATAAAGATCGTCATTTCCCCCGCACATCACAACAGCATGGTGCGAACCGGCCAAAGGGGGCGGACGATGAAGGTAAGCCACAACATCTCGATTACCGGGCGCATCACCGCATTCACCGGCATGGTGTCGGCGTTGCTGTGCACACTGCTCGCCGCCGTCCTGATGGTCGCCATCCACCGCTACGCCACCAACGCTCTCAGCTCAGAGATCCGCGCGGACGGCGGACGTGTCGTCGTCACGGTGGAGGACCAGGGCGGCGTGACGGGCCCTCTCGCGCACCACCCCCGCCGCAACGTCCAAGTCGTCGACAGCCGGGGCCGGGTGGTCCAGTCCACCCCTGCGCTGCGCGGCAAGCCGCCGATGGCGGCGTTCGTCCCCGACGGCCAGAACATCAGAGAGGAGGTGGTGTGCGGCGGCGTCTTCGGGTCCGGCCAGTGCGCCATCGTGGTCAGCCAGTCGGTGCGCCGGCCGGAGGGACGCTGGACGGTCTACGCCTCCTCCCCGACGGTGCCCTGGTGGGTCTCGCCCTGGCTGGCCGCTCTGGTCGTCGGATCGGCAGCTCTGCTGGCGGTGGTCATCACCTTTCTCGGCAACCGGATCGTCACCGCGTCGCTGCGGCCGGTGAAGGCCATCCGCAACCAGCTGGACGCGATCAACGCTTCCTGCCCCTCGCGCCGGGTGCCCGTACCACCTGCTCATGACGAGATCCATGAGCTGGCCGTCAGCATCAACCACACCCTGGGCCGCATCGACGTGGCGATGACGCAGCAGCGGCACTTCGCCTCCGACGCCTCGCATGACTTGAGAAGCCCCATCGCTGCGATGCGCGCGGAGGTGGAGGACGCTCTGCTGGCGCCAGAGGAGACCAGCGTGACCACGTTGGGCAACACCCTCCTGGTCAGCCTGAAACGGCTGGAGTCGATCGTCTCCGACCTGCTGACCGTGGCCAGGCTGGACGCCGGCGAGGCTGCCGCGCTCGTTTCGATCGACCTGGGCGAGCTCGCGGCCGAGGAGTGCCGGACGCGCCACCAGACGACCAAGATCTTCACCTGCGATCTGGAGCCGGGCGTGATGGTGCTGGGCGACCGGATGCGCCTGGGCCGGCTGATCACCAACCTCCTGGACAACGCCGAGCGGCACGCCGACAGCACGATCACGATCAACGTCCGGCACGAGCACGACGAGCGGTTCCCGCACGGCGCCGCGGTGCTGGAGGTGATCGACGACGGACCGGGCATCGACCCGGACAAACGCGAGCTGGTCTTCCAGCGATTCGCCCGTCTGGACGCCGCCCGCAGCAAAGACGCGGGAGGCAGCGGGCTCGGGCTGGCGATCGCCCGGCAGATCGCAGAGGCGCGCGGCGGCAGCCTGCGGATCGAGGACAGCGACCGGGGCGCCCGCTTCGTGCTTCGGCTGCCACGCTCTTGAGCGCACGCCTCCGGCTTCGCGCTCAAAAGGAGGCCGTGCGTGGGTAGCCGACGCCGCATCGTAGAGAACGGACAAGCCCACCACCCTGGCACGAAGGTTCCCCAGAGTGGCATATACGCATGCGACTCCGGCTGCGGCCACAGCACCGACGTCAAGGGCCACGTCTTCCCTCCCCTGCCTCAGGGCTGCGACGGGACGGGATGGGTCCTGCGTACGGCGACGCCCACAGACGGCGGGTAAGGCGGACCTGTTGCGGAGCATGTTCGTCGTGACGCTGCTGCTGGCCGTCGGCGACTGCCTCTACTTCATCGCTCCGGGCCTGCTCCAGGAGTAGCCGCCTTCACCCGGCCGGGCTCCGGAGGATGTCACCGCGTTCGGCCGATCGGCGGCGGGGCCGGGCATAGTTGACGACCATGACGACGATGCTGCGCGGCGGCGGCCGATGGACGCACCGCATCTCCTTCAGCTGGGCCGACGGACTACCCGGCCGTTCCTGCCGGGCGGCCACCTGTGCACGTGTACCGAGCAGACGTCGCATGGGTGGCATGTATGTCCCCGCGGCGCCCAGTGGATCGAGCGCGAGCCGTCGCAGCCGGAGCGGCCGTAGACTTTCGGTGTTCACCCGGTGCATCTATCCGGTCACGCTGCGGGTGACCGGGCGCATGTCGTCCTTCGCTTCGATCTGGATCTTCGGTGGGACACCGGTCGTGATCCGCCACGTCGGCGTCGTCAGGTCCGAGATCAGCAGGTCGTCCGGCGGCAGCGTGACCTCCGGACGAACGCCGGATCGAGGAGTTCGCGCATCTGCCAGTACGCGGCGGAGCGGGTGTAGTTGAAGGAGAACTCCCCATCGCGGGTCCTGGCTCGGGTGCCGGCGGAGCCGGTGAACGCCAGGACCGGGACACGCAGCTCCCGCAGCCGGTCCACGACGCCTCCGCCGACGCCGACGGAGTCGACGACGGGGACCGGCCGGTCGCGGCCTTTGCCACGCGCGGCCAGCAATCCGTGGCGGGCGGCCAACAGGGCGACGGTGGCGGCCAGCGCCTCGGTCAGCGCCCGCCCGGCGTCGCCGCCGTCGCGGGCGCCGCGCAGGCGCGGCTCGACGGTCTCGGCGACGTACGCCGATAACGCGGCCCGGATCACGCCGTCGCGGTCACCGAAACGCCGGTAGACGGTGGCGATGCCGATCCCGGCCCGCCGGGCGATGTCGTCGAGGGACGCCGCCGGGCCCTTCTCGGAGAGCACGGCGATCGCCGCGCGGGCGACCCTGGCGGAGTCGTGCCGCGCGTCCGCCCGTCGTACCTGCTCGCGCACACGCCGAACGCCGGCAGCCCGCCGCCGGCGTCACCAGGCGACGGGGAGCGAGGTCAGCCCGTACACGACGTTGAACGAGCGGAACTCGGCGGGCGGGCCGGCTTCGCGCAGCCCGGGGAAGCGCTCGAAGAGGGCCGGGAAGGCGACGTGCATCTCCATCCGGGCCAGCGGCGCCCCGAGGCAGTGGTGCACGCCGTGGCCGAACGCGACGTGTCCCATGTCTCCGCGGCGGATGTCGAGCCGGTCGGGGTCGGGCACCAGCGCCGGGTCGCGGTTGGCGGCCGGCAGCGCGCACAGGACGAGCTCGCCCGCCGGGATGCGCAGGCCCGCCAGCTCGACCTCGGTCGTGGTGATCCGGAGCACGCCGGAGTGCACGATGCTCAGCCAGCGCAGCAGCTCCTCCACGGCCGCGTCGATCAGCTCGGGCTTCTGCCTGAGCAGGGCGAGCTGGTCGGGGTGGCGCAGCAGCGCCAGGGTGCCGATGCCGAGCATGTTGGACGTGGTCTCGTGACCGGCCAGCAGGAGCAGGGCGCCGATGCCGGCGAGCTCGTCGGTGCGCAGGTCGTCGCCGTGCTCGCGGACGAGCATGCCGAGCAGGTCGTCGCCCGGCTCGGCCTGGGCGCGGGCGACCAGCTCGCCCATGTAGGCGCGCGACTCCATCTGGGCGGCCACGCGCTCGCGGGAGGGCAGCGACAGGTTGAGCATCTTCGTGGTACGCCGCTGGAAGTCGTCGCGGTCTTCGTACGGGACGCCGAGCAGCTCGCAGATCACCAGGGACGGGATCGGCAGGGCGAAGGCCCGTACGAGGTCCACCGGAGGCCCGGCGGCCTCCATGGCGTCGAGGTGGTCGGTGACGATGTCCTGGATGCGCGGTTCGAGGCGGCGCATGCGCCGCATGGTGAACTCGGGGGTCAGCATCCTGCGCAGCCGGGTGTGCTCCGGCGGGTCGAAGGACAGCAGGTTGCCGGCCCGCAGCATCGCGACCTGGTCGTCGGTCAGCTCCGGCACGTCGGGCGGGCGCAGCGCGGACCGGTGGGCGTTGCTGAAGCGTGTGGAGTCGCCGAGAACCTCCCGCACGTCGGGGAATCGGGTGACCACCCAGGCGTCGAGACCGAACATCGTGCTCACCCGCCGCACGCCCTCTTCCTCGCGCATCCGCGCGAGCTCCGGGTCGGGATCGAACTCCGAACGCCGCATGTACAGGGGCAGGACCGGTGAATCGCTCATCTCATCTCCTGACACGACCGACGATCGGATCTGCGCAGGTCATCGCAGAAACCGATAGTAACCCTCTCACTCCCCTCCGTTCCCGACCGGCCCCACCAGCACCTCTCCTCCGCCGCCGCGCACACCGGAGACGACGTCCCACGCGGTCACCGCCTACCCTCCACGAGGGGGGCGGCGAGCCATCGGTCGAACCACGCGCGGGTGCGCCGGAGCAGGTCGATCTGGTGGTGACGTTCCTGGATCGCGTGGCCTTCTCTCGGATAGACGACGAACTCGTGCTCGACGCCGAACCGGCGCAGGGCGCGGTGGAAGTAGGTGGCCTGGCCGATCGGCACGTTCGTGTCGTCCTCGCCGTGCAGGATCAGCACCGGGGTGCGGATCCGCGAGGCGTACGAGATGGGACTGACCTCGTCGTGCCGGTGCGGGCCGCTGCCCTCCCAGCCGCAGCTCCCGCCGAGCCCCGCCTCCAAGGTCCCGCCTTCGCCGGTCGCGACGAGCATTCCCCAGTCGCAGATGCCGGCGCCCATCACCGCGGCCTTGAACCGGCTCGTCTGCCCGACGGCCCAGGCGGTCATGAACCCGCCGTGGCTCCATCCGCCGATCCCGAGCCGGTCGGGATCCGCGATGCCGTCGGCGATCAGCATGTCGATGCCGCTGACGATGTCCGTCCATTCGTCCATGCCGACCGCGCCCGCGACGGACGCGGCGAAGGCGGGTCCGTGGCCCTCGCCGCCCCTCGGATTGGGCAGGAAGACCGCGTATCCCGCAGTCGCGAGCCACTGTCCCGACGGGATCACACCGAGCGCGAACTGGTCGGCGTACCTCCCGTAGGGGCCGCCGTGCACCAGTGTGACGAGCGGGAACGGGCCGTCGTGGCGGCTTCGCCCGGCGGGCAGAATCAGCAGCCCGTCGAGGTCGAGGCCGTCCGACGCCTGGTACGCGAGACGTTCCTGGGTTCCCCACCGGACCGCGCGCAACTCCGGCCTGGTGTCGGTGAGCCGGGCAAGCCGATCGGCGGGCGGCCCGGCGTGGACGTTCATCGGCTCGTACGACGTGCTCGCCAGCGCCGCGACGACCTCGCCCGAGTCACTCACGGTAAGTGAGGCGGCGAAGCCCGCCCTGCGCGATGTCCGCTCGAACCGCCGCGTTTCCGGATCGAGCCGGTAGATCGCGGTGTCGAGACCGTCGGCGAACAGCGCCAGCGGTGGCCCGCTCGCGACCTGTGCCAAGCCGGTAGGGCAGACCGTCATGCCGCTGGTCAGGATGCGGTGTTCCGCCGCGGCGCCGGTCTCAGGCACGGTCAGGTCGAAGACGGCGCGGCCTCCGACCGGACCTGGCGGGGTCGTCGCCAGGTAGGACAGGTGCCAGTCGCCGCCCGCGTTCCACCAGGTCGGTGCGGACGCCTCCAACGCGGCCTCGCCGAGATCCCGCACCTTGCCGTTCTCCGGGTCGACCACATGCAGTCGGCAGCGGAAACTGACCGGGTCGAGCTCGGGGGTGGCCCAGCTCAGCACGGCGAGCGGGCCGCCGTCCGGACGCTGCGCCAGATCGACGACGTGCCTGTCGCCGAGTCCGTCCACCACGCGGAACCGGCCGGTGCTCAGGTCGAGCAGGCGCAACCGGCCGTAGGGCACCCCCTCTCCCCACACCTTGGCGTCGTCGCGTTCCGCCTTCCTGCGCTCGGCCTCCTCGGTCGGCTCGTCAGCGGCGACCACCGCGACCGACCGGCCGTCGGCAAGCGGAAGATAGTCGAAGATACCGCTCCTCCAGGTGGTCAGCGCCTCCGCCGCCCCACCGTCGAGCGGTATCCGATGGATCTGGGTGGTGCCCCGCTCGATGCGATCGGACCCGAAGAAGAGCGACCTCGAATCCGGTGCCCAGCGCGGGATGAAGTCTTTCGCCGTACCCGGAGTCAGTCTCCTGGGCGGTGAGCTCCCGTCAGTGGCGGCCACCCAGATCGCACTGCTCGGATGCGTCTGCGCCCGCCCGATCGCGGTCACCGTGTAGGCGACCCGGCGGCCGTCCGGCGAGATCACCGGGTGCAACGGCACGGCGCCGTCCACGACCAGCTGCGGCGTGACCTTACTCATCAGATTCGTCCTCCGGCATCAGCGATGGTGATCAGTACACCATGGCGATCATTTGTCCGGTCCGTACGGTCGACGCCCTGATGCGCCATCGCACTGAGACGGAGATCAGCGCCGGACATCCTCGCCTGTCATGAAGCCACCTCGCTCACACGAGCAAGTGACGTCTTGATTCGAACGCGTTCAACTCGCGCTAGGCTCGTTCCACATACCTGGGGGAACCTGATGAAGATAGTGATACCCGGGGGAACCGGGCAGGTAGGCACGATCCTCAACCGCGCGCTGACCACCGCAGGCCATGAAGTCGTGGTCCTGACCAGACGGCCGCCGCGCGACCGCGAAGTCCACTGGGAGGGTGAGACCCTGGGTCCGTGGGCGGAGGAGATCGACGGCAGCGACATCGTGATCAACCTGGCCGGACGTAGCGTCAACTGCCGCTACACCCCAGCCAATCTGCGGGCCATGATGGATTCGCGCGTGCACTCCACCCGGACGGTGGGTGAGGCGATCGCGGCCGCCGTGCGGCCGCCCCGGGTCTGGCTGCAGATGAGCACCGCCACCATCTACTCCCACCGCTTCGACGCGCCCAACGATGAGGCGACCGGCGTGCTCGGCGGCACCGAATCCGGCGTCCCTGGCTACTGGGCCTACAGCGTCGAGATCGCGAAAGCATGGGAACGGGCGCAGGAGCAGGCCGACACCCCGCACACGCGCAAGGTCGCCATGCGCTGCGCCATGGTGATGAGTCCCGATCGCGGCGGCGTCTTCGACGCCTTGCTGCGGTTGGTTCGACTGGGCCTGGGCGGCCCGGTCGCGGGCGGCGCCCAGTACGTGTCCTGGATCCACGACCGCGATCTCGTCCGCGCCGTCGAGTTCCTGGCCGGCAGGGACGACCTCGCCGGCCCGGTGAACCTCGCCGCTCCCGCTCCCCTGCCACAGCGCACGTTCATGCGCGTGCTGCGCGCCGCGTGGGGTGTGCCGGTGGGGCTGCCCGCGACGAAGTGGATGGCCGAGCTCGGCGCGTTCGCCCTGCGTTCCGACACCGAACTGCTGGTGAAGAGCCGTCGGGTCGTCCCCGGCCGCCTGCTCGAAGCGGGCTTCACCTTCGACCACGCTCAGTGGCCGGAGGCCGCCGCCGACCTCGTACGGCGCGTGCGCGGACGAACGCGGCCCAGCCACACGGTCGCGCTTTGACAACCAACCGGTCGGCCGCCATTTTCACGGCGGGTCCGGCCAGGACGGGGCCGAGCCGCACGGCGGCCCAGGAGACGAGGTCGATTGCCGGACGTCAACAGCGACGGCGTCCTCGTCCATGAGTACGACGATGAGCCACCCCTGTGCACCGCCGACGTGGGCCGGGCATCCACGCCCGCCGGGCCGGCTCAGCCTTCAGGCGGCCCGGTGGGCGGGGGTGCGCGCAGTCAGGTGG
>NZ_SMKQ01000276.1 GCF_004348995.1 Nonomuraea terrae | reverse complement strand
CTGCGCGACGGGATACACCGGCCGTGTCCCGGGTAGACGACGGGACGTGTCGCTGACGGCTGGTGCCATGCGGGAGATGCGGCGGCTGGCCGAGGAGACGCCGGCGCATCGGGATCGCCATGTCGACCTGCTGCGCGCCATCGCGATCGGCGCCGTGGTCACCGGTCACTGGCTGGCGGTGCACGTCACGTACGACGGCGGGCTGAGCGGCGGCAGCGCGGTGGAACTGGTGCCCTGGACGCTCCCGCTGACCTGGCTGTTCCAGGTCATGCCGGTGTTCTTCCTGGTCGGCGGGTACGCCAACGCCGCGTCGCTGGCCGCCCACCGCGAGCGTGGCGGCGACTCCGCGGCCTGGGCGTTGCGCCGTACCGACCGGCTGGTGCGTCCCACCACGGCGCTGCTGGCCGTGCTGGCGGTGGCGGCGCTGTCGGCGCGCGCGTTCGGCGCGGATGCCGAGCTGGTGGGCATCGGGGTGTGGATGGCCGGGATCCCGCTGTGGTTCCTGGTGGCGTACCTGGCCGTGGTGGTGCTCACGCCGGTGACGCACGCCCTGCACCGCCGCCACGGTCTGGCGGTGCCGGTCGCGCTGATCGCCCTGGTCGGCGTGGGGGACGCGGCGCGGATGCTGGACCGGGCGCCCGTGCTGGGCGAGGCCAACTTCCTGTTCGCCTGGCTCGCCGTGCACCAGCTCGGCTTCGCCTGGCAGGACGGCCGTCTGCCCGCCCGGCCGAAGGTGGGCTGGCCGCTGGCGGTCGCGGGGCTGGCCGTGCTGGTGCTGCTGACCGTGGCCGGCCCGTACCCGCTCGGCATGGTAGGCCAGAACACCTCGCCGCCCACCCTGGCGCTGCTGGCGCTGGCCCTCACGCAGACGGGGCTGGCGCTGGCCTCACACGGCCCCGCCTCCCGGTGGCTGCGGCGGCTACGTCCGTGGACGGTGGTCGTGGCGATCAACTCGGTGATCATGACGCTCTTCCTGTGGCACATGACCGCCGCCGTGCTCGGCGCGCTGGCGTTGTACCCGACCGGACTGCTGCCGGACCCGCCGCCGGGCACGCCGCTGTGGCTCGTGCTGCGGCTGCCCTGGCTGGCCGCGCTGGCCGTGATCCTCCTGGTGCTCGTAGCGGTCTTCGGGCCGGTGGAACGGCGCTCGGGCCCCAGCCCCGCGGCGGGAGCCAGGGCGGGGATGACGGCCGGCGTGCTGACGTGGGCCGGGATGGCCGCCGTGCTGGCCGGGATCCTCGCGATCGCGGTGGCCGGGCCAGGAGACCACGGGCTGACCGGCATGCCGCCGGCGGCCCTGGCCGGCTATTTCGCCGGCGCCGCGACGCTGCGTCTCACCCGCGCCCGGTTCAGACGTGCACCGTCGTGATCGGCAGCGAGGAGTCGGCCGGGATCTGCAGCGTCGAGGGCCTGACACCGGCCGCCACCAGGTCGGAGCCGAGCGCGGCCACCATGGCGCCGTTGTCGGTGCACAGGCCCGGGCGGGGCACCCGCAGGCGTACGCCGGCCGCGTCGCAACGCTCCTGGGCCAGCGCGCGCAGCCGGGAGTTGGCCGCCACGCCGCCGCCGATCAGCAGGTCGTGCACGTCGTACTTCTTGCACGCCTGCAGCGCCTTGCGGGTCAGCACGTCGACCACCGCCTCCTGGAAGGACGCCGCGACGTCGGGCACGTGGATCGACTCGCCGGCCGCCTCGCGGGCCTCGACCCAGCGCGCCACGGCCGTCTTGAGGCCGGAGAAGGAGAAGTCGAGCGTGCCGTCGTCGATCTTGCCGCGCGGGAACGCGATCGCCGCACCGGAACCGTCGCGGGCGGCCCGGTCGATGTGCGGGCCGCCGGGGAACGGCAGCCCGAGCACCCTCGCCACCTTGTCGAACGCCTCACCGGCCGCGTCGTCGACGGTGGAGCCGAGCGAGATCACGTCTTCGGCCACGTCGGGTACGAGCAGCAGCGACGAGTGACCACCGGAGACCAGCAGCGCCACGCACGGCTTGGGCAGCGGCCCGTGCTCCAGCTGGTCGACCGCGACGTGGGCGGCCAGGTGGTTGACGCCGTAGAGCGGCACGCCGAGGCCCAGCGCGTACGACTTGGCCGCGGCCACGCCGACCAGCAGCGCCCCGGCGAGGCCCGGACCGGCCGTCACGGCGATGGCGTCGATGTCGGAGAACTTCAGCCCGGCCGCGGTCAGCGCCGCATCCACGGTGGGCGTCATGGCCTCCAGGTGGGCGCGCGAGGCGACCTCGGGCACGACGCCGCCGAAGCGCGCGTGTTCGTCCATGCTGGAGGCGATGGTGTTGGCCAGCAGTGTGTGGCCCCTGACGATGCCGATGCCGGTCTCGTCGCAGGACGTCTCGATGCCCAGGACCAGAGGTGCGTCAGCCATCCAGCTTCCTTCTCATCATGATCGCGTCGGTGCCGTCGTCGTAGTAGCGGCGGCGGATGCCGATCTCCTCGAACCCGAAATGCCGGTAGACCGTCTGCGCGCGCGGGTTGTCGGAGCGTACTTCCAGGAAGATCTCGCGCGCGCCCCGGCGGCCGGCCTCGGCGAGCAGCGCGGTGAGCATCGCGCTGCCGATGCCGGTGCCGCGGTGTTTCTCCAGTACCGCGATGGTCTGCACGTCGGCCTGGTCGGCCGCGGCGGCGAGCCCCGCGTAGCCGACGATCTCGTCGTCGACCAGCGCCACCACGTAGTGGCGGGTGCGGGGCATGTCGGCCAGCTCGCCGCGCATCATGCCCTCGCTCCACGCGTCGAGCGGGAACGTGGTGCGCTCGATGGCCATGACCGCCGGCAGGTCGTCCACGGTCATCGGCCGGAGTTTCACGCCGTCACCCTCTTCGGCGCGCCGGGCACCACGGCGTCGGGCCTGCGCAGGTAGATCGGACGCGGCGGATCGAGCGGAACGCCCGCCGCCAGCCGCTCGGCGGCCAGGGCGGCGAGGGCCCCCGCGTAGGGGTAGGGCGGCGCGCCGCCGCCGTCGCCGAGGACGTCGGGGTAGAGCGTGGCGGCCGCGCCCACCACCGGCAGCCCGTTCACGGGCACGTCGGCGGGACGGTCGACGAACGGCCCGTCGACCCGGGTGCGCATGTCGGAATAGCGCGCCCAGAACACCTCTTTGCGCCGCGCGTCGGTGGCCGCCAGGAACGGCTCGGTGAGCCCGCTGCCGTAGGCGACCGCGTCGAGTGTGCAGATGCCGTACGCCGGGACGCCGAGCGTGCCGGCGAGGCCCTGCGCGGTCATCAGCCCTACGCGCAGGCCGGTGTAGGGGCCGGGGCCGCTGCCGGCCACGATGGCCGTCACCTCGCGCAGCGGGACGGCGGCCTCCTGGAGGACCTGCTCGACGGTGGGGACGAGCAGCTCGCCATGGCGCCGGGCGTCGATCGTCGTACGCTCGGCGAGCACCCGCTCCCCGTCGTGGAGCGCGGCGGTGACGGCAGGTGTCGCGGTGTCAAAGGCCAGGACCAGCACGACTCTCAAGCCTACCCGCCGCCGGGGTCACACCCAGCCGGTACGCCGCTTCAGCCAGTCGAGGGCCACCACGCCCTGGGCCCGCTGGAACGCCCGCAAAGTGGGCAGACCGGGGGGATCGGGCTGGAGAGACTGCCGCAGCAGGTAGCCGGCGAACGCGGCCACCACCACCGTGATGGCCGGATCGGGGTCGGTGCACAGCTCGTCGGGCGGCGGCCCGCCCTGCATCCTGACCGACGGCAGCATGGCCAGCCGGTCGAACCAGGGCGCCCCGAGGCACGCGTACGGCCAGTCGACGAGGTAGACCCGATCGCCGGCGAGCAGGATGTTGTCGGCCCGCAGGTCACCGTGGACCAGGCTGTCGCCGGCCGCCGCCGCGGCCCACCCCGACTCCAGCTCGGCCAGCTCACCGAGGTGGCGCACCGCCCACGGGTCGAGGCCGGTGGTGTCCTCGCCGAGCAGCCGGCGCCAGCCGCGGAAAGCCTCGCCGAACGCCGCGCCGACGGTGGGCACCTGGACCGGCGACGGGGTGAGCTCCACCGCCATCCGCTCGATCGCCGCGAGCACCACGTCGAGCTGCTCGCGCCGCCACGGCAGCTCCGGGTGCTCGCCCTCGACGTCCTCGAAGACCAGCGCGACCCAGCCTTCCAGCTCGAAGCCGGTCAGCAGCCTGGGAGCGGGCACGGACGCGGGCAGCGCAGCCGCGACCTTCAGCTCGGCCTGGTAGAGCTCGACGGTCTTCGGGTTGGGCTCGGGCCCGACGGCCTTGACGAACGCGCGCCTGCCGTTGCCGGCGCGCAGGCGGGCGGCGCAGGCCGGGGAGAAACCGCCCGGCTGGGTGACGGCCTCGACCACCGGCCCGCCGAGGAACTCCGCCACCGCGGCGCGCACGCCCGGATGCACGTCGTGCCACGGCACGCGGACGCCGGACGCAGGCGGGTTGTCGCCGCTCATCGCCGCCCTTTCAGACCGGTGAGGCGTACACGATGACGTTATCGAGGTACTCGCCGTTGGCGTAATCGAATTTCCCGCCGCACGTCACCAGCTTGAGCCCGTCCTCCACGTAGACGCGCTTGGTGGGGAAACGGTCCTTGTGCACCTGTTCGACGGAGTCGACCTTGTACGTCACCACCTTGCCGTCGCTGCGCTCCACCTTGACGGTCTCGCCCTTGCGTAACTGGCGCAGGCGGTAGAAGACGGCGGGCGCCGTCTTGGTGTCGACGTGCCCGATGATCACCGAGGCGCCCTTCTCACCGGGCACCGCGCTGCGGGCGTACCACCCGGCCGTCTTGGGCTTCTCGTACGGAGGCAGCTCGACCTCGCCGTTCTTGAGCAGGCCGAGCTTCATCAGCGGGGCCTCGACGTCGATCGACGGGATGTCGATGCTCTCGGGCACGACCGCCTTCGCCGGAGTGGTGTTCTGGGTCTGCAGGTTGCTGCCGAACGCGGCGAGCACCAAGCCCGTCACCGCGCCGGCCAGCACGACCCGTCCTGGACGGGCCATCGGCTACGCCTTGGACCGACGCTTGATCGCGATGCCGACGCCGGCCGCCAGGGCGAGGCCGATGAGCACGCCGGCGGGGCCGAGCGGGATGGACGACTCGTCGGCGGCCTCCTGCGCGTACGTGCCGCCGCCGCCCGCCCGGGGCGCCCGGCTGGGCAGGCCGGTGGGCACGTCGTCGTCCTCGCTCTCGTCGGCGGGCGGCGCCACGACGCGGAGGGTGGCGCGGCCCATGTCGTTGGTGCCGTCGCACTTGACGTCGACCCGGTAGCTGCCGCGCCGGATCGTGCCGGAGACCTGGGCCTCGCCGCGCACCCACGGCGAGGCGGCGGCCGGCGAGGAGGTCGCGGTGGGGGTGACGGAGGCCGCGGGCACCGGGTTGAGCGTGACGCCGCTGATGAACGCCCTGGACGTGGCCGTGCCGGTGTGGGCGGGACCGCCGGTCGGCACCGGGCAGTTGGCTAAGATCCACACGCCGGTCGTCTCGCCGGCGTTGACGCGGTCGGGGTTGAGCTGCACCGAGATGGTCGGCCTGGTGGTCGTCGGGCTGGGGCTCCCAGTGGTGGTCGCGGTCGCCGTCGCGGTCGGGGCGGCCGTGCCGCTCGCGGTGGGGGTGGGGGTGGCCGTCGGATCGGTCTCGGCCGAGGCTGTGCAGCCGGTCAGACCGACCATGACGATGGCTCCCGCGTACGCGACTCGCCTGACCCTGAGCACCGGCCGCACCCCACTCTGCCGTCGTACAACCCAGCATCCACCGGATCTGTGGATGTCGCCCCTCGTGATACCCAGAAAATCTGGGCGAATCCCTGACCAACGATCATGTTTCAGATCGCCGGGCGGTTACGTCAAGGGTGCCAGGCGTACCGGTGCTTTACCCGCCGATTAATCTTGCAGCGGATCAGACGGCGTGTCGGCCCACCGCGCGCCCACGCCGCGCAGCGTCACGACGCGGGCGTCGTCGCCGTCCTCGCGGTCGATGTGGATCTCCAACCGGTCTTCCGACAGTCCCTCGACCAGCCCCTCGCCCCACTCGACGACGGTCACCGACTCCTCCAGCGAGGCGTCGAGGTCGAGGTCGTCGACCTCCAGGCCGCCGCCCAGCCGGTAGGCGTCGACGTGGACGAGCGGCGGGCCCTGGTGCAGCGACGGGTGCACCCGGGCGATCACGAACGTGGGCGAGGTGATCGGGCCGCGTACTTTGAGCCCTTCGGCGATGCCCTGCACGAGTGTGGTCTTGCCCGCGCCGAGCGGGCCCGACAGGATCACCAGGTCTCCGGGCCGCAGCCGGGCGGCCAGGCGGGCGCCGTAGGCGCGCATGTCGTCGGCGGTCGCGAGTCTCGTCACAGCTCCACCCTCTTCACCAGGTCGCGCAGCGCGTCGTTGACGACGCCCGGCCGCTCCAGCTGGATCAGGTGGGAGGTGTCGGGCACCTCGGTGAGCTGGGCCTTGGGCAGCGCGGAGGCGATGGCCTTGCTGTGGTCGGGCGGGGTGAGCCAGTCGCTGTCGCCGACCAGGATCGCGGTGGGCACCGGGTCGAGCACGTGCAGCGCGGAGAGCTTGTCGTGGTTCATCAGCGCGGGGTAGAAGTCGGCGACCACCTCGGTCGGCGTCTGCCTGATCATCGACTCGGCGAAGTCGACCACGGTGGGGCTGACGTTGCCGGAGTCGCCGAAGCCGAAGTAGCGGGTGAAGAGGAAGGCGATGTCGCTGCCGGCGTTACGGGTCTTGTCGATCAGCGAGCCCCGCTTGCCCAGCATCGAGACCGTGGTGGGGGCGAGCTTGTGCACGACCTTGGAGAGCATCGCGGGCAGGCCCAGCGTCAGCTCGGCCAGCTTGCCCGCCGAGGTGGCGATGAGCGCCACCGCGCGGATCTTGTCGCCGAAGAGGTGGGGGTGGCGGTCGGCCAGCGCCATGATCGTCATGCCGCCCATGGAGTGGCCGACGAGCACGCACGGCCCCGGCACGAACTCCTCGATCACCTCGGCGAGGTCCTCGCCGAGCCGGTCGATCGTGCTGTCGTCGGCGCCGGCGCGCTGCGAGCGGCCGTGGGAGCGCTGGTCCCACAGCACGACGCGGTAGTTCTCGCGCAGGTCTTTGCGCTGGTAGTGCCACGACTCCAGGCTGAGGCAGTAGCCGTGGCAGAACACGATGGTCAGCGGGGCGTCCTCGGGGCCGTCGACCTCGACGTGCAGCGCCTTGCCGTCGGAAGTGATGAGCGTGCGCTGCCTGCCGCGCAGCTCGCCGAAGGGCTCGCTGGCCTCCGGGTCGTGGCGCAGCCGGATGCGGCCGACCGCGTACCGCTTGGCCAGCGCCGCCGCCGCGACACCGGCCGAAGCCGCGCCGACGAGCGCGCCGGCGATGCCCACCCTGCGCCGAGTGGTCGTCGTCGTCATCTCCCCGATCCTTTTCCCGCTCATGGCCGCCGCGCGCTCGCCGTCACTCCGTGCTCCTTCTCTCGTAGACCCGCGGCACGCGCGAGCCGATCCTGGTCACGATCTCATGCGTGATCGTGCCGAGGCTATCGGCCCACTCCTGGGCGGTCGGCTCGCCCCCGTCACCGGGCCCGAACAGCACCACCTCGTCGCCGGCCGACAGCTCATCGTCACCGAGGTCGATCATGAACTGGTCCATGCACACCCGGCCGGTGATCCGCCGGCGGCGCCCGCCCGCCAGGACCTCGGCACGGTCGCTCGCGTGGCGCAGGATGCCGTCGGCGTAGCCGAGCGGGACGACGGCGATCGTGGTCTCGCGCTCGCAGACGTGGAGGTGGCCGTAGGAGACGCCGGACCCCTCGGGCACGCGCTTGACCAACGCGACCCGGCCGACCAGCGTCATCGCCTGGCGCAGGCCGAAGTCGCCCAGTTCGGGGATGGGGCTCAGGCCGTACATCGCGATGCCGGACCTGACCATGTCGAAGCGGGCCTCGGGCAGCGTCATGAGGGCGGCGGAGTTGGCGATGTGCCTGATCACGTGGGAGCCGGCCGCGCCGGCCTGCTCGGCCAGCTTCAGCGCCGCCTCGTACGTCTCCAGCTGCCGCCGGATCGAGGGGTGGCCGGGGATGTCGGCGCAGGCGAAGTGTGTCCAGATGCCGGTGATGTCGATGACGCCCTCGGCCTGCAGCTCCATGGCCCTGGACAGCAGCCCCGGCCAGTCGGCCGGCGGCGAGCCGCCCCTGCTCATGCCGGTGTCGGCCTCCAGGTGGGTCTTCGCGGTGATGCCGGTGCGGCGCGCGGCCTCGGCGATCTCGTCGAGCAGTCGCACGTCGGAGGCCGACAGCTCGATGTCGCGGGCCAGCGCCTCGTCGAGCGCCTCTCCCGGGGTGATCAGCCAGGACAGGATCGGCGCGGTCACCCCGCCCGCGCGCAGCGCCAGGGCCTCGCTGATGACCGCGGTGCCGAGCCGGCCGGCCCCGCCCTGAAGCATGGCCTCGGTGGTGGGCAGCAGGCCGTGGCCGTAGGCGTCGGCCTTGACGGCCCCCATGAGCTCCGCGCCGCCGGCCCGCTCCTTGAGCTGGGCCACGTTGTGCCTGATGGCGGCCAGGTCGACTCGTGCCTGCGCGGGCGTGGCGATCGAGGAGTACATCCTTCTAGTGTGGCAGCTGGCGCACGTGGTCGAGCGCGCTTCTCACCGCTCGCCGGGTTTTTCACCGGACGCCGAGCCGCTGGTCACGGCACGGATGGCGGCCGGCACGGCGGTGGCGACGTCGGCCGCCGCCAGGGGTGCGCCGTCGGCGGCCAGCCGCCCGGCCAGCCCGTGCACGTACGAGCCGCACGCGGCGGCGTCGTAGCAGCTCAGCCCCTGGGCGAGCAGGGCGCCCGCGACGCCCGACAACACGTCTCCGGTGCCGCCGGTGGCCAGCCAGGAGCTGCCGGTGACGTTGACCCGCGCCTGCCCTGACGGCTCGGCGATGAGCGTGGTGGAGCCCTTGAGCAGCACGGTCACGCCCAGTTCGGCCGCCGCCGCGCGGACGTGCTCCAGCCGGGCGGCCTCGATGTCGGCGCGCTCGGCGCCGGTCAGCCGGGCCAGCTCCCCGGCGTGCGGCGTGAGCAGCACCGGCGCCGTACGCCGCAGCAGCTCGCGGTCTTTCGCCACGATCGTCAGCCCGTCGGCGTCGACCAGCACGGGCACGTCGGAGGCGAGCACGGAGGCCGCGAGCTCGTGCGCCCGCTCGTCCGTGCCGAGGCCCGGACCGAGCACCCACGCCTGCACCCGTCCCACGCCGTCGATCGAGGGCCGGTCCAGCACCGTGATCACCGCTTCCGGCCAGTGCGCCCGCACCTGCGCGACCGGCTCCTCGGTGCCGGCGTAGCGCACCATGCCGGCGCCGGCGCGCAGCGCGCCGCCCACGGCCAGCACGGCCGCGCCGGTGAACAGGTGGCTCCCGGCCGCGACGCCGAGCACCCCTCTGCGGTACTTGTCGGACTCGGTGCCCGGCCGGGGCAGCAGCCGCGCCACGTCGTCGTGGCCGAGCGCGACCACGTCGGGATCGGGCACGTACGCCCCCAGCCCGATGTCCACCAGCTCGACCCGGCCCGCGAACTCCGCCCCCGGATCGACCAGCAATCCCGTCTTGTACGCCCCCATGGTCACGGTCACCGCGGCGCGCACGGCCGCCCCCTCGGCCCGGCCGCTGCTCGCGTCGACCCCGCTCGGCACGTCGACGGCCACAACCCGGCCCGGCGCCGCGTTGGCCGCCTCCGCCAGCCGCGCGTACGGCTCCCGCAGCGCCCCCGACGCCCCGATCCCGACGAGCCCGTCGAGGATCAGGTCGGCGGCGTCGATCTCGGC
>NZ_SMKQ01000275.1 GCF_004348995.1 Nonomuraea terrae | reverse complement strand
CTCATCGAGCGTCCCCGGTGCGGCCGTTCCTGCGCCGATCGTTCCTGCCCCGCCGGTCGACACACCGACCGCGCCTACGTCCACCGTTCCGGCTCCGGCCGAACCGACGTCGGCCGTCCCGGTTCCGGCCGCACTTGCACCAAGGGGACCCGACCCGGCGGGGCCTGCACCTGCCGCTCCGGCTCCGACCGCGGAGGCCGCCGAGTCGGCGGTCGCGGCGGGTGCATCCGGCGAGTGATCTGAGGGCACGTTCCGAGGAGGCCCGCGGTCGCTGACGGTGTACGGGGACGTCGGCCGCTGGTCTTCTCGGGCGTGGGTGGTGCGCTGGTTTCCTCGGCGTCGTGTGCGGTGTCGGGGGTAGGGGTGCGGGATGCCGTTCCCGGGCGGCCTGGAAACGCCGTCTTGGGAGGTGTGGCGGGGGCCACGTGACCGTCTTTCAGGATTCACGGGTGTCCGTTCAGGAGTGTGCGTACCGGGTGCTGCCTGGCGTGTTCCGATGACCTCGGCGCCGGTGGAGGGACGTTCGGGGTGTGAGGGAGGTCTCGTTCGGGATTCTGGGGAATGTGGGGCCCAAGGGGGGTGTTGGGGACACTTGCTGCGGCTCACTCGCGAGTGCGGTTGAGCGTAGGTGGGGGCTGAGGGCTCCGCGCTGCGGTGGTGGGCCGCACTTCGCCGGGGTGTCCATTTACGGAACGTCTGTTGTCACGTCCTCCGTGTTCACCTTTGGTTTACGAAACGAGACCGTTGCGTATCGGAATGGATTGCGATACGGTGTCGTTGCGAAACTTGTACGTATCGAAATTAAGGACGTTTCCATGGACCCGAACTCGGGGCATCCACGCCGATGGGGGATCCTCGGCGTGTTGGTGTTCAGCCTGCTGGCGGTCGTGCTGGACAACACGATCCTCAACGTGGCGATGAAGACGATCGCCGACGAGACCGTCGGCCTGGGCGCCACACAGAGCGAGCTGGAGTGGGCGATCAACTCCTACACGCTGGTGTTCGCCGGTCTGTTGTTCACCTTCGGCGTGATCGGTGACCGGACAGGGCGCAAGCGGATGTTGTTCATCGGCATGGCGCTGTTCGGCCTGGCCTCCCTCGCCAGCGCCTACGCCCAGGATCCGATGCAGCTGATCCTGGCCAGGGCGGCGATGGGCATCGGCGGCGCGGCGATCATGCCGGCCACGCTGGCCATCATCTCGAACGTGTTCCCGCCCGGCGAGCGCGGCAAGGCGATCGGCGTGTGGGCCGGCGGCGTCGGCCTGGCGGTGGCCATCGGCCCGATCACCGGCGGCCTGCTGATCGAGCACTTCTGGTGGGGCTCGGTCTTCCTGATCAACGTGCCGATCGTCGTGATCGCCATGATCCTCATCGCCGGCTTCGTACCGGAGTCGCGCGACCCGAAGCCGTCCAGGCTCGACCCGGTGGGCGTGCTGCTGTCGATCATCGGCCTGGTGGCCCTCGTGTACGGCATCATCCGCGGCGGCGAGCTGGCCACCGTGGCGAACGCCCAGGTGCTGGTGCCGACGCTGGTCGGCGTGGCCGTCCTCGGCGTGTTCGTGTGGTGGGAGCGGCGCATCGACCACCCGGTCTTCGACGTGCGCAACTTCACCAACGTGCGGTTCAGCTCGGCCATCGGCATGATGGGCATCGTCTTCTTCGCGATGATGGGCGGGATGTTCTTCCTGACGTTCTACCTGCAGCTGGTGCTGGGCTTCTCGCCGCTGCAGGCGGGCGCGTTGATGATCCCGTTCGCCGCCGCGCAGCTCATCTTCGCGCCGCTCAGCCAGCGGGTGAACGAACGGTTCGGCGCCAAGCTGTCGGCCACCGTGAGCCTCGTCGTGCTGACGCTGGTGCTGGCCAGCTACGCGGTCATGGACCAGAACACCCCGATCCTGATGATCGAGATCATCTTCTTCGTGCAGGGCACCGCGATGGCCATGATCATGCCGCCCGCGACCACCGCCATCATGGAGTCACTGCCCCAGGAGAAGGCCGGGGTCGGCTCGGCGATGAGCAACACGGTCCGCCAGGTGTCCGGCGCGCTGGGCGTGGCCGTGCTCGGCTCGGTGCTGTCGTCCAGCTACCGGGGCGAGATCGCGCCCGCCCTGACCGCGCTGCCCGCCGACGCCCGGCACGCGGCCGGTGAGTCGATCATGGCGACCATGGGCGCCGCCCAGGCCATGGGTCAGGACGGCCAGGCGCTGGTCCAGCCGGCCTTCACCGCCTTCCTCAACGGCATGCACATCACCGCGCTGGTATCGGCGCTGATCGCACTGTTGGGCGTCGCGGTGGTGGCGAAGTGGATGCCCGGCAAGGTGCGTGTCGCCAAGCACGCGGCGAAGAAGGAACCAGCGGTAGTGTGAGGCCGCCATGTCGATCCAGGAATCAGGGGCTGCCCGCCCGGCGGGCCGTCCGCGCAGTGAGAAGGCCGAGAAGGCGATCATCGAGGCGACGCTCGACCTGATCGGCGAGGGCATGGGAGTGTCCGAGCTGTCCATCGAGGCGATCGCGTCGAGGGCCGGCGTCGGCAAGACGACGATCTACCGGCGCTGGTCCAACAAGGAAGACCTCGTCGTCGACGCCCTCTCCACGCTCAAGGCCCCGGTGCCGCCGCTCACCGGCACGTCCGTGCGTGACGACCTCATCAGTCTGCTCGACGCGATGCGCGAGGAGTCGGGCATGGCCCGCAGTCGCTGCGTGATGAACATCGTGATGGGCGAGACCGACCGCCACCCCCGGCTGACCGAGCGCTTCATCAAGCGCGCGATCGAGCCCCGCAGGCAGGCGATGCGCGAGGTGATCGAACGCGGCGTCGCCACCGGCGAGCTCCGGCCGGACCTGGACGTCGACATGGGCATGGCCCTCATCTCCGGCACCATGCTCTGGCACACCAAGTGGGGCCCCGCCGGAGACCTGCCGGCCGATCTGCCCGAGCGCATCGTGGACGCCGCCCTGGCCGGGATGGCCCCGTAACCGGCGCCCGCCGCCGGAACGGAGGGCGACGGGGTCACGAGGCGGTTCTGCGGCGGAAGAGCAGCGCGGCGATCGGAAGGCTGAGCACGACGGCGCCGCCCATCCAGGCCGCCGCCACCGCTCCCGACGATCCCATCGGCAGGCCCAGCAGCAGCGCCCGCAGCGTCTCGGTGATCGGGGTGATCGGCTGGTTGGCGGCGAACCCCTGCAGTACCTCCGGCATCGTCTCGGCGGGAACGAACCCGTCCGACAGGTACGGCAGGAAGAGCACCACGAAACTGAACGCCCCCGCCGCCTGGGTCGACTTGACCAGCAGTCCCCACACCACGGAGAGCGACGCCACCGCCAGCACGTACCCCGTCACCACGGCCAGCGTCAGCGCCCACTCGGCCGGCGTGGCGGCGGGCCGGAACCCGAGCAGGAGCGCGGCGGCCAGCGCGATGACCGCCGAGGCCACGTTGCGGATCACCGAGGCCACGATGTGCCCGGCGGGGACCACCCAGCCGCCGATCGGCAGGGTGCGGAAACGATCGATCATCCCGCCGTTCAGGTCGTCGGCGACGGTGGCGGCGGTCAGCGCGGCGCCGTACCCGCCGGACATGAGCAGCACGGACGGCACCACGAAGTCGATGTACGCCAGCCCGCTGGAGCCGGTCGAGATGGCGCCGCCGAACACGTACACGAAGACGACCATGATCATCACGGGCACGACCGTGCTGACGATCAGGCCGTCGAGCAGGCGCAGCTCCCGGCGCAGGTCACGGACGACGAGGCGGCGCAGGTCGCCGGCCGCGGTCAGGGCGCTCATGCCGCCACCGCCGTGAGCTCGAAGAAGACGTCGTCGAGGGTGGGGGTGCGCAGCTCGACGTGCTCGACGGCGATGCCCGCGTGGTGCAGCGCGTCGAGCGCCCGGCGCAGGTGGTCGGGGCTCTGCACGGGCAGGGTGACCTCCTGGGAGACAGGGTCGTGGCGGAGGTTCGGGTCGGCGGGAGGCAGCCCCCGGGTCCCGGCGGCGTCCAGGGCGGGATGGTCGACGGTCGAGAGGGCGACGGTCGAGAGGGCGACGGTCGAGAGGGTGGCGGTCGCGTGGGCCAGGTCCTCGGCCCGGGACAGGCGCAGCACCAGGCGTTCGGCGCCGACCTGGCGCTTGAGCGCGGCAGGGGAGTCGTCGGCGGCGACGCGTCCAGCGTCGATCACCACGACGCGGTCGGCGAGCTGGTCGGCCTCCTCCAAGTACTGCGTGGTGAGCAGGATCGTGGTGCCGGAGGCGAGCAGCTCGCGGATCACCGCCCACAGCTCGGCGCGGCTGCGCGGGTCGAGCCCGGTCGTGGGCTCGTCGAGGAACAGGATCGGCGGCGCCGCCACCATGCTGGCCGCCAGGTCGAGCCGGCGGCGCATCCCGCCGGAGTAGGCGCCCGCGCGGCGGCCGGCGGCGGCCGTGAGGTCGAAGCGTTCGAGCAGCTCGTCCGCCCGGCGCCGGGCCTGCCGCCGCCCCAGGTGGCACAGCCCGGCGAACAGCTCCAGGTTCTCCCGCCCGGTCAGCAGCTCGTCCACGGTGGCCTGCTGGGACGTCAGCCCGATGGCGGCCCGTACCGCGGCGCCCTCCCGCGTGACGTCGTGACCCGCCACGGTGGCGGTGCCGCCGTCCGGGGGGAGCAGCGTGGTGAGGATGCGTACGGTCGTGGTCTTGCCCGAGCCGTTCGGCCCGAGCAGGGCGACGAGGGAACCGGTGGGCACGGTCAGGTCTATCCCGTTCAGCACCCGCGTGCCGCCGAACGACTTCGTCAGCCCCCGTGCCAGAATGGCATCTGTGAATGGCCTACTGTGTATGGCGTTCATAGTTTTTACAGTAATGCAGAATCCTAGGGAGCGGTCAAGGAGGATTTCGCATGGCGCAGGAACGGTCGCTGCCCCCGGTGGTCCAGCGGATGTGGGGGCGTGAGCCGATGCCGCGCAGAGGGCCGCGGCCCCGGCTCGACCTGGACACCATCACCACGGCCGCCATCGAGATCGCCGACGCGGAGGGTATGGCCGCCGTGTCGATGAGCGGCGTCGCCTCCCGGGTGGGGGTCGCGGCGACGGCGCTCTACCGGTACGTCGACAGCAAGGAAGACCTGCTCACGGCCATGGCAGACGCCGTGGCCCCCGAGCCGCCTGACCCTGCGGGCATGCACTGGCGCGACTATCTCGCCCTGTGGACGCGCGCCCACCGCGACCTCATCCTCCAGCACGCCTGGGTGCTCTCGATCACCGTGTACGCCCCTCCGATGGGCCCGCGGCGGCTGCTCTGGCTCGACCGGGCGATCGCCGCGCTGGCCGGCACGGGCCTGGACGACGGGGAGAAGATCAATGTGGCGAGCACCCTGACCGGCTACGCGCTCACCGACGCGGCGCTGGAGCACACCGCCAAGTTGGGGTTTCCCGAGCTCGAAGGGTCCGGGATCGAAGGCGCCTCCGACTACGGCGAGGTGCTGGCCGAGGTGCTCGACCCCGAGGCGTACCCGGCGTTGGCGGCGGCCGTGCGGTCGGGCGCGTTCGGCGGGGCTGAGGGCTGGGTGGAGGACGCCGATTTCCGCTTCGGTCTCGACCTGCTGCTCGACGGCGTCGAACGACTGATCGCCCGCCGACAGCCTCGTTAGTACGATTTTTCCGTACGGTGCACGGAAAGGCGTGGCATGGCGGAGACCATCTGGTTTCGCGACGACAGCCGCCCGCGCAAGCCGCGGCTGTCGCGCGAACGCATCGTCGAGGGAGCCGTCGCCCTGCTCGACGCCGAGGGCGTGGCCGGCTTCTCCATGCGGGCGCTGGCCGCACGGCTCGGCGCGGGCACGATGTCGCTCTACGAGTACGTCCGGAGCAAGGAGGACGTCCTCGACCTCGCCCTCGACGAGGTGATCGGCGAGATCGCGCCGGAGCCGGCGGGATCGTGGCGCGAGACTCTCGTCCGCCAGCTCACCCAGAGCAGGCAGGTCATGCGCCGCCACCCCTGGGTGCCCGCCCTCACCGCCACCCGGCCCCTGATCGGGCCGAACGCGCTGGCCCGCTCCCGCCTCGTCTACACCGCCCTGGCCGACGCGGGGCTGAGCGGTCCCGTCCTCCTCGCCGCCGTGGGGGCGTTGAGCTCGTACGTCAACGGTTTCGTGGCGAGCGAGAACATCTGGTGGGCGAAGGTCCGCACGCCCGCGGCCGATGCGGAGATCCGCGAGCGGGTCGTTGCCCACCTCGGCGAACACGTCTCCGACCTGGGCCGGATCGCCCAGGTGGACAACGCCGACTTCGACGGCCAGTTCCTCCTCGGGCTCGACCTCGTCCTCGACGGCATCACCCATCGTCTTCCGCCGGGTTCTCAGGGGTCACGGGGATGAGCAGCACGGTCGCGTTGTCCGTCGCACCCGCATCGACGGCATAGGAATGCCTGGCAAAAAAGATCTTGGAATAGGTTGACCACCTCTGCGGTCGATCACGGCGCGAGGAAGGCTCGACAACATGCTGAACCCCGGCAACGTGCCGACACGATCTACGCCGACCGCGACTACGACCGCGACTACGACCGCGGAAAGTACCGCAAGCAGGTGAATCCGCGACGACGTCCACGAAGCATTCCTCGGCCTCGCCTGCGGAATCATCTGCCGGCGCCGACTGACCGAGCTCCAACATCGTCGAAGGATCTCAGCGGTTCGCGGGCATTCTGAGTGCGAGCGCGAGCCCCACTGCGGCGACGGAGAGGAGCGCAGCGAGGGCGAAGGCATGCTGATAGTTGGCAAGGGGGATGGTCGAGGTGGTGCCGCCGACTCCTGAGATCAGGATGGCGGCAGCCACCGGGGAACCCGAGGCGGAGCCCACCGACCGGAGCACCGTGTTCAATCCGCTGGCTGCGGCGACTTCGTCGACGGGCACGACTCGGGCGATGATCTGGGAGATCACCGAGATGCCCACGCCGATACCCAAGCTCAGCACGCAGAACGACGCCAGTATCGACCACATCGCAGCCGGCCAGAACGTGAGACCGAGTGCGCCGAGACCCATGCTCGCCATGGCGACGACCATGCTCGGACGATGACCTGTGCGTCCGAGCAGAGCGGGAGCCGCGCGGCCGCCGACGAACACACAGATCGCAGATGGGAGAAGAACGAGACCGGTGCGGAGGACGTCGTACCCGTACCCGTAACCGGTGCCGGGATCGGCTGCAAGGATGCTCGGCAGACAAACGTAAATGATGTAGGAGACAAAGCCGTTCACCAGAACGAGAGCGTTGGCGATGGCCAGCGAGGGCCTCATCAGTGATCTCACGTCGACCAGCGGTGTCGTCACACGGCGTTCGACGATGACGAGAAGGACGAAGGCCACGATCGCTCCACCGAACAGGAGCAGGGTGGGCGCGGCGGCCCAGCCCCAGGACGGGCCCTGGGTGATACCCAGCAACAGGCTGACGAGCGCCGCGGTCAGCAGCGCGGCGCCCGCGTAGTCGGTCTTGCTCGCCTGTTCGGCTCGGGGAGCGTGCGGCACCCAGATGGCCACGAAGGCGAGACTGGCGACGATCAGTACTCCGGCGAAGACGAATATGCCCTGCCAGCTGGAGATTCTCAGGATGGCACCGCCGATGACGAGAGCGGCGCCCGCACCAAGCCCGAGCACGCCGGAGATCCACCCGATCCCCGTACTCATCGCCTTGCCGGTCAAACGGCGACGGACGATCGCCAGCGCGAGCGGGAAGACCGCGGTGCTGATCCCCTGCACGGCGCGACATGCGATCAGAAAACCGATGGTGGAGGAGAACGCCGCCGCGAACGTGGCGATCGCGAAGACGATGAGAACCACCATGAGCACTCGTCTATGGCCGAACCGGTCTCCGAATGATCCTGCTATCGGGGCGAGAACCGAGCCCGTGAGCAGATATGACGTGAGCACCCACCCGCTTGTACTGAGTCCCGCGTGGAGGTCCGAGCCAAGGATCGGCAGAGCCGGCACGAGCATCGTCTGCATCAACGCGTACACGAGCACGACGAGAACGAGGGCCACCACCATGCGGCCGTGCTTCTCGGCGACGGAAGCATCGCCGGCGGGCGTGAGGACGGCCGCCTCTGGCACCTCTGCGGTCGAGCTGGACATATATTCCCCTTTCAATCGGAACGGATATTCCGTTCCGAAACATCCTGATACTGTCGCCGTATGGATGTCAATTCGCCTCCCGCTGCACGTCAGACCCAACCTGGCCGCCAGACATCCGGCCGCATCCGCGAAGCCCGGTCCAACGACCTCGCCGTCCTCGTCGCCGCGAAAGAGATCTTCACCGAGCGCGGCTGGTCGGCCCCGATGTCGGCCATCGCCGAACGCGCGGGAGTGGGTATCGGCAGTCTCTACCGGCGATATCCGAGCAAAGAGGCGCTAGCGCAGGCACTGCAGATCGCGGCGATGGACCAGATCCGCGAGATCGCGGAGGACTGCATCGAGCAGGTCCCGGCGGAGCTCGTGTTCACCACGTTTCTCAACCGCTACCAGGTCGACTCCTTCGGGCCGCTCGTCTCCATCCTCGGCGGCCACGTACCCGACCCTCCGGAGGTCCACGCTGCCGCGGACCGCATGCGCGACTCGCTGCAGCGAGTGGTCGACGTGGCCCGAAGCTGCAAGCAGATCCCGGAGGACTACGGAACCACCGACATTCTGCTGATCATCATTCATCTTCGGGGGGCGCTTCCCGGTGATCCGGCCACGGTGGTCAGGTACACCCAGAGGCTGCTGGAGCCGCTGCTGGCAGGTCTTCGCGAGATGGCCTCGGCCGGACCGAGACGCGGGGAGAACGCCGCACCCACCCCTCAATGGGACGAATGGGTCGATTTCTGGGTTGGAAGACGCAGATAAGTCACATGCCTGCCGGCGGCGTACGGCAGGGACGACAACTCACTCGTGGCCGCCGGTGTCGTCCTCGGTCAGCGGCATGGCGACCCCGTCGTCCGGCAGCCGACCACGCCCACCGTCCACGCGCCCGCGCCGGTCGGGGCCGGGGCGTCGGCGTTCACGCCCCGCTACGGGCCCCGATCGCTGACCCTGGCGCCCCGCGGTCTGCCGTGAGCATGTGCGCGCGGAACGCGGGTTGCGGCGCACCGCAGTCCCAGCAACGGCCGTCCGGGGCGACGGCCTCACTGCCGCACGCCACGCACCGGTCCATCTCGGTCATACCGCACGAGCATTTCAGGCCAAGCGCGCTAGCTTGGCAGCGACATGAAGGGCCGGCAACGTCGAGGCCACAGGTACGGCGGATCGGCGCGGGGCGCCAGCACCTTTCCGTGCCGTACGACCCCGCCACCGGACAGGCGCGGACCGACCCGCGGCCCTGACCGTCAGCGGTGCTCCGCGGCGGCGGCGAGCATGCCGTCGAGCGCCCGCTGCGAGGCCTGGAGCCGTTCGATCGTCGCGGCGATGCGGCGGCGCTCCCGCCGCAGGCCGGCGATCATGCCGGGGCAGGCCTCCGGCACCAGGCGGTCGCCGTCGTCGTGGACGCAGTCGAGCAGCCGCGCGATGACCGCGGTGGGCAGGCCGGCGGCGAGCATCGCGCGGATGCGGCGCACGGCGGCCACGTCGGCCTCGCCGTATTCGCGGTAGCCGTTGGCCAGCCGCAGCGGGCGCAGCAGCCCCTGCTCCTCGTAGTAGCGCAGCAGCCGCCGGCTCACGCCGGTCTCGCGGGCCAGGTCACCGATCCTCATGCGCTCCCTTGACCTTCACATCGATGTGACACCTTACGGTCACGGCAACAACGAGGAAGGAGCCGATGATGCCGGGAGCGGTGATCGTGGGGGCGGGGCCGGGGATCGGG
>NZ_SMKQ01000274.1 GCF_004348995.1 Nonomuraea terrae | reverse complement strand
GGGCGGGGTCATCTGGTGACGGTGATGGCGGGGCTGGTGATCTTCTGGTGCTGGCTGTCCAGGTAGACCACGTACACGCCGTTCTTCTTCGCCAGGACGGGCACGCGGACGTCCTGCTCGAACCGGCCGAGTTCGTCGGCCTTGCCGTAGCCGACGAGCAGGCCGTCACGGTCACCGCGGCGGGCGTCGTCCTCCTGCGGGCGCCACCAGATGGCCACCTTCTCGCCCGGGTCGTAGCCGTACGCCGAGACCTTGACCTCTTCCAGGCGCCGCGCCGAGGTCTTGTCGACGACGACCTGCTCGCCGACCGTGTTCTCGGGGGTGCGCAGCTCGTTCACGGTGCGCTCGCCCTTGTCGTTCTTGCGGATGACGAACCCGTCGTGGTGCTCGCCGTTGGCGTAGCGCGCCTCGAACGTGATCGTGTCCTCGCCGACGTCGATGAGCTGGTAGAGCTGGGTGTTCTGGCTGGTGCTGCGGACCTCGGCGCCGTTGTTCGTCCAGTTCTCGCCACCGTTGAGCGCGTACATCTTGCCGCCGGAGACCGACACGACGTACGCGACGCCGTTGTGCACGGTCGCCGACTTGCGCGCCGCCAGCTGGTTGCCGCGCCCGTACGAGTGGTCGTGCCCCTGCAGCACCAGGTCGACGCCGTACTTCTCGAACAGCGGCGCCCACTGGGCGCGGACGTTCGGGTTGTTGCGGGTGCCGGTGGTCGAGTACACGGGGTGGTGGAAGGTCACCACGGTCCACTTGTTCGGGTTGTCCTTGAGCAGGCCCTCCAGCCAGGCCGTCTGCGCGGCCATGAGCGTGGCGTTGCTCTGCACGTTGCTGTCCAGGCCGATGAAGCGCACACCCTGGTAGTCGAGGGTGTAGACGGTCTGCTTCAGCTCGGGGTTGCCGGGCCCGTTGTCCGGATACGGGAACTGCGGCCGCCAGAACGTGGACAGCCCGCCGCTGTACTCATGGTTGCCCGGGATCGAGATGTTGTTGATCTGACCGTCGATGAACCCGCCGGCCTTGAACCACTGACCCCACTGCTCCTCGCTGTTGGCGGAGTCGATGAGGTCGCCCGCGTTGACGATCGCCTTGGCCTGCGGCCGGTCCGCGAACGCCTGGCGGAACACGCGCGGCACCGCGGAGTCGAGGTAGTTCTGCGCGTCGCCGTAGTAGATGAAGGAGAACGGGTCGAAGCCGGAGGCCGCCGTGGTGAAGTCGGTCCAGGCGCTCCAGTTGGTGCCGTCGCCGACGCGGTAGGTGTAGCGGGTGTTCGGCTTCAGCTCGCCGAACTCCACCGTGTGGTACGTCGAGGCGTACCCGAGCGTGGTGTTCACCGGCGTGCTGGCCATGGCCTTGACGCTGGTCACGGCGCCGGGCGTCGGCTGGACCTGGCCGAGGGCGCGCGGCGCCTCCAGGATCTGGGCCTGCGCGTTGTCCGCGGTGGCCTCGGCGCGCCACGACACGCGCTGGCTGGTGGCGGGCGTGGTGGTCGGGATGAGGATGATGCGGTCGGGGATCGGGGAGGGCTTGTGCACCTCAGCGGCGGGGTAGACGGGCGGCGCCGCCACACCGAGGGCGGCGGGGCCCAAGGCTAAACCGGCGATCAGCAGCGCGCCGGTGCCGGCCGCCACGAGCTTGGCCTGCCGCGACCGCGGGGACCACGGCTTCCTGGTCTCGTTCACTTCTGGCTCTCTCCATGAGGCGTGGAACCCGTCCGCGTGCGGGACGCGCGCGGACGTCAGCGAATTGACGCAGGCGCCGCTGACGATCATCTGTCCGCCGGCTGGCCGCCGGGTTAATTCATGATCGTCAATGTGGTGGTCACCGGACGTTGGCCCGGCGTTCTCCCGGCCACGTCTACGATCATCGCGGATCGCGGGAACCGATGCCTCGGAGGTGGACGGATGGTGGTGACCGCCCGTCGCTGGGGGCTGCTGCCCGCCGTCGTGGCGCTCGGCACGCTGTTCGTGGTGCCGCCGGAGCGGCCCGTGGTCAAGACGGAGACGTTCATCACCGCCGAGACCACCGGCGTGCTGATGATCGAGGGCGGCGAGTGCTTCAGCGACCCGGCGTACTCGCCGGAGGCCGCCGACCGGATCGTCCTCTACACCCCGTGCGCGCAGGGCGCCGACAACCAGTCGTACGGCTTCACCCACGCCCCCGACGGCGCGTACGACGCCGCGGCGCTGAAGGCGTTCGCGTGGCAGAGCTGCGGCGAGCGGTACGCCGAGCTGTGGGGCCCGCAGCGCGACGACCTGAGGTACTACCCGATCATGCCGACCGCGGAGACCTGGGCCGACGGCGACCGCGACGTGATGTGCGCCGTCTACCGCCCCACCGGCCGCCTCGCCGACTCGGCGCTTCCCGGCTGACCACGACGAGCCGCCCCTGGCCGGGGTGGCTCGTCGCGCCCCTGGAGGGCGTCAGGCGCCCACGCAGGCGGGGCCGAGGAGTTCTTTCAGGTCGCCCATGAGGGCCGGCGAGGGGGTCACGCGGTACCGGTCGCCCACCCGCAGCACCGTGGTCTTCGGGCCGTTGTGGACCTGGAGGTGCACCTCGGAGGTGCCCGGATGGGTGGCGAGGACCTCCTTCAACCGCCCCACCACCGGCGGCGTGCAGCGGTTGAGCGGCAGGCTCACCAGCAGCGGCCCGCCGGACTCCTGGGTCAGGTCGGGCGCCGTCACCTCCATGGCGATGATCTTGGCGACGTCTTCCCGCTTGTCGATCCGGCCCTTGACGAACACGATCGCGTCTTCGGCCAGGATCGTCGAGCACAGCTGGTACGCCGACGGGAAGATCATCACCTCGATCGAGCCTTCGAGGTCCTCCAGCTGGGTCAGCACCCAGGTGTCGCCCTTCTTGGTGACCTTGCGCTGCACCCCGCTGAGGATGCCGCCCAGCGTCACCACCTGCCCGTCGGGCCGGCTGTCGTCCTGGACGGCGGCGATCGAGCAGTCGGCCCCGGCGGCCAGGATGTGCTCGACGCCGAACAGCGGGTGGTCGGAGACGTACAGGCCGAGCATCTCGCGTTCGAACTGCAGCAGCGTGTTCTTGTCCCACTCCCCCACGGGGATCTGCACGTCGAACGTCTGGTCCTCGCCGCCGTCGATCGCGCCGAAGAGCGAGTCCTGGCCGATGGCCTCGTTCTTCTTGATGTCGATGATCGCGTCGACGGCCTGCTCGTGCACCATGACCAGGCCCTTGCGCACGTGGCCGAGCGAGTCGAACGCGCCCGCCTTGATCAGTGACTCGATCACCCGCTTGTTGCAGACGATGGCCGGCACCTTGCGCAGGAAGTCCTTGAAGTCGGCGAAGCGGCCCTTCGCCTTGCGCGCGGCGATGACGCCGTCGACGACGTTGCCGCCGACGTTGCGGACGGCCGACAGGCCGAAACGGATGTCGGTGCCGCGCGGCGTGAAGTCGAAGTCGGAGTCGTTGACGTCGGGCGGGAACACCTTGATGCCCATGCGGCGGCACTCGTTGAGGTAGAGGGCCGACTTGTCCTTGTCGTCCTTCACCGAGGAGAGCAGCGCCGCCATGTAGGCGGCCGGGTGGTTGGCCTTGAGGTAGGCGGTCCAGTAAGCGATGAGGCCGTAGGCGGCGGTGTGGGCCTTGTTGAAGGCGTAGTCGGAGAACGGCAGCAGGATGTCCCACAGCGCCTTGATGGCGGCGCCGGAGAAGCCGTTGTCCTTCATGCCCTTCTCGAAGGAGGCGTACTGCTTGTCCAGCTCCGCCTTCTTCTTCTTGCCCATCGCGCGGCGCAGCAGGTCGGCGGCGCCGAGGGAGTAGCCGGCCACGCGCTGGGCGATGGCCATGACCTGCTCCTGGTAGATGATCAGGCCGTATGTCGTGTCGAGGATGTCCTCGAGCGGCTTCTCCAACTCGGGGTGGATGGGCGTGATCTCCTGCTGGCCGTTCTTGCGCAGCGCGTAGTTGGTGTGGGAGTTGGCGCCCATCGGGCCCGGGCGGTAGAGAGCGAGGGCGGCCGAGATGTCTTCGAAGTTGTCGGGACGCATGAGCCGCAGCAGCGAGCGCATGCCGCCGCCGTCGAGCTGGAACACGCCGAGGGTGTCGCCCTTGCACAGCAGCTCGTAGCTCTTGCGGTCGTCGAGGGGCAGCGAGAGCAGGTCGACCTTCTCACCCGTGGTCGCCTCGATCATCTTGAGGCAGTCGTCCATGATGGTGAGGTTGCGCAGGCCCAGGAAGTCCATCTTCAGCAGGCCGAGCGTCTCGCAGGTCGGGTAGTCGAACTGCGTGATGATCGCGCCGTCGGAGTCGCGGCGCATGATCGGGATGTGGTCGGTCAGCACCTCGCGGGACATGATCACGCCGGCGGCGTGCACGCCGGTCTGCCGGATCAGGCCCTCCAGGCCCTTGCCCAGGTCGATCGTGGACTTGACGTCGACGTCTTCCTCGTAGAGCTTGCGCAGCTCGCCGGCCTCGTTGTAGCGCGGGTGGTCCTTGTCGAAGATGCCCGACAGCGGGATGTCCTTGCCCATGACGGCGGGCGGGAACGCCTTGGAGACCCGGTCGCCCAGCGCGTACGGGTAGCCCAGGACGCGGCCGGCGTCCTTGATGGCGGCCTTCGCCTTGATGGTGCCGAACGTGGCGATCATGGCGACCTTGTCGGCGCCCCACTTCTCCGTCACGTAGCGGATCACGTCGCCGCGCCTGCGCTCGTCGAAGTCGATGTCGACGTCGGGCATGGACACACGCTCGGGGTTGAGGAACCGCTCGAAGATCAGGCCGTGCGGGATGGGGTCGAGGTCGGTGATGCCCATCGCGTACGCCACCAGCGAACCGGCCGCCGAACCCCGGCCCGGGCCGACCGGGATGCCGTTCTGCTTGGCCCACATGATGAAGTCGGCGACCACGAGGAAGTAGCTCGGGAAGCCCATCTGCTCGATGATGCCGATCTCGTACTCGGCCTGCTTCTTGTGCTGCTCGTCGTAACCCTCCGGCCAGCGCCTGGCCATGCCCTCCCAGACGGTCTTGCGGAAGAACTCGCTCTCCGTCATGCCGTCGGGGACGGGGTAGGTCGGCATGAGGTTCTTGAACTCGAAGAACCCGGCCGGGTCGACCTTCTCGGCGACCAGCAGAGTGTTGCGGCAGCCCTCGGCCCACAGGTCGGAGGAGTCGACGGCGCGCATCTCGTCGGCGCTCTTGATGTAGTAGCCGGTGCCGTCGAAGCGGAAGCGGTCGGGGTCGGACAGCTGCTTGCCGGTCTGGATGCACAGCAGGGCGTCGTGGGAGGCCGCGTCGGACTCGTAGGTGTAGTGGGAGTCGTTGGTGACCAGCGGCGGGATGCCGAGCTCCTTGCTGATCCTGGTCAGCCCGTCGCGGACGCGGCGCTCGATGTCGAGGCCGTGGTCCATGATCTCCAGGTAGAAGTTCTCCTTGCCGAAGATCTCCTGGTATTTCGCGGCGGCCCGCAGCGCCTCGTCGTACTGCCCGAGCCGCAGCCTCGTCTGCACCTCGCCCGACGGGCAGCCGGTGGTGGCCATGAGGCCCTCGGCGTGCTCGGCGAGGACCTCGGCGTCCATCCGCGCCCACTTGCGCACGAAGCCCTCGGTGTAGGCGCGCGAGCTGAGCTTCATCAGGTTGTGCAGGCCGGTCTTGTCGCGCGCCCAGATCGTCATGTGGGTGTAGTAGCCACCCGCCGAGACGTCGTCGCGCTTCTGGTGCGGCTCGCCCCACAGCACCGGCTTCTTGTTGTGACGCGCCTCGGGCGCGACGTAGGCCTCGATGCCGATGATCGGCTTGATGCCGGCGCCGGTCGCCTGCCTGTAGAAGTCGTAGGCGCCGTGCATGTTGCCGTGGTCGGTGATCGCGATCGCGGGCATCCCCAGGTCGCCGACCTGTTTGAACATCTGCTTGAGGCGCGCGGCCCCGTCCAGCATCGAGTATTCGGTGTGCACGTGCAGATGGACGAACGAGTCGCTGGACGACATGGAGCGGCGCCTCCCGGTCTCGATGGTTGTGCTCAAAAACTTTAGTGCTCCCTGCCGACACTTCGGAGCCCGCGGGCCGGACGACCGGGCGGTGAGGCGGTCGCGAGCGCGCTCGGCGGCGCGGATATCCTCATGTCACTGTCCGTATGCGAGGAGACACGCTGTGCGCACACAGACCGACGAGGGATACACGCACGCACTCGGCAACCGCCAGGTCCAGATGATCGCCATCGGCGGGGCCATCGGCGTGGGCCTGTTCCTGGGCGCCGGCGGCCGATTGGCCGCCGCGGGGCCGGCCCTCGTGCTGTCCTACGCCGCCGCCGGGGTGGCCGCCTTCTTCGTCATGCGGGCCCTCGGCGAGCTGGTGCTCTACCGGCCGGTGTCGGGCTCGTTCGTCGAGTACGCCAACGAGTTCATCGGCCCGTGGGCCGCCTTCGCCAGCGGCTGGATGTACTGGGTCAACTGGGCGTTCACCGGCATCGCCGAGCTGACCGCGATCGCCACCTACATCCACTACTGGGCGCCGGCCTTCCCCCAGTGGCTCACGGCGCTGATCGCGCTGGGGTTCGTCATGGTGGTCAACCTGCTGTCGGTGCGGCTGTTCGGCGAGCTGGAGTTCTGGTTCGCGCTGCTGAAGGTGCTGGCCATCACGCTGTTCCTGGTCGTGGCGCTGGTGCTGGTGGTGTTCACCGTCGGGCAGGCGAGCCCGGCCAACCTGGTGGCCCACGGCGGCTTCTTCCCGACCGGCTTCCCGCTGGTGCTGATGAGCCTGCAGTCGGTGGTGTTCGCGTACGCCTCGATCGAGCTGGTCGGCATCGCGGCCGGCGAGACGGCGCGGCCGCGCGAGATCATGCCGCGGGCCATCAACGGCGTGGTGTGGCGCATCGCGATCTTCTACGTGGGCTCGGTGCTGCTGCTCGGCATGGTGCTGCCGTGGACGGTCTACCGGGCGGGCGAGTCGCCGTTCGTGACGTTCTTCTCCGGCCTCGGGGTGCCGTGGGCGGCCGACGCGATGAACCTCGTGGTCATCACCGCGGCGCTGTCGTCGTGCAACTCCGGCCTGTACGCCACCGGCCGCATCCTGCGCTCCATGGCGATGAAACGGGAGGCCCCCGGCTTCACCGGCACGCTGAGCTCCCGTCACGTGCCGATCGGCGGCATCCTGTTCACCGCGAGCATGCTGCTCGGCGGGGTGGCGCTGTTCTACTTCCTGCCCACCCGGGCCTTCAACATCGCCACGGCCTGCGCCTCGCTGGGCGTGATCACGACGTGGGGGGTGCTGGTCTACTGCCAGACGCGGCTGCGCGCCGCGGGTCACCGCTCGGCGTTCCCGATGCCCGGCTCGCCCTACACCAACTGGCTGACGCTCGCGTTCCTGGCGCTGGTGATGCTGCTGATGCCGTTCGCCGACGAGGACCAGCGGGTGGCGTTCTTCCTCATCCCGGCCCTGGTCGTGGGGATCGCGCTGGGCTGGAAGGTGGTCGGCCACCGGCGGCCGGCCGCGGGGGGTGAGCCTCCCGCGGGGCCGCCCGCCGGGCCGTCCGGCGGGCCGCCCGCGGAGTTCCGCGCCGAATCGTAGCCGCCGCGACAACCCCGCACCGATCACCGGCTTGGGTAGTCTCGTGGGCGCAAGGAAGGAGCCACAGGTCGGGGAGGTCACGCTGGACGAGGCTCGGCGGAAGATCGTCCGGATCTCGGCGGTGGCCGCGCTCGGCGTCGCGCTCGCGCTGGCCTGCCTGCCCCTCGGGGTGTTCCCGAAGCTCGCCTGCGCCCTGCTCCACACGGGCTGCCCCGCCACCGAGGAGCCGAGCGGCCGGTTGCCGCAGGTGACCCGGCTGACGCCCGTACAGGTGGCGCAGAGCGGCCGGTACGTCGCACTCGGCGACTCCTACTCCTCGGGCGAGGGCGTCTACGACAGCGACCAGCCGCCGGTCAACGACGGGGCCGACCGCTGCCACCGGTCGCCGGGCTCGTACGCGCCGCTGGTCGCGCGGACGTACCGGTTCGCCCGCGGCACCGCCTTCTACGCCTGCAGCGGCGCCACCACCCGTCAGCTGCTGACCGGCCAGTGGGGCCATCCGCCCCAGATCACCCGCGTCGACGCCGGGGCCGGCCTGGTGACGCTGAGCATCGGCGGCAACGACGCCGGTTTCACCGAGGTGCTCACCGGCTGCATCGTGAAACTGCCGTGGTCGTCGGCCTGCGTCGACCAGGAGGCCGCCGTCGACCGCCGCATCGGCGAGCTGGAGGCGAACATGATGACCGTCCTGAAGGAGCTGCGGGTACGCGCGCCGAACGCCCGCGTGATCGTCCTCGGCTACCCGCGGCCGTTCCCCGCGCAGCCGACGGAGACCGTCGACAACCTGAGCGTGGCCGACCAGCGGTGGCTGAACGCCGTGACGCGGCGGCTCAACGACGCCGTGAAGGCGGTGGTGGCCGAGTTCGACCGGACGATCGCCGCGTTCGGCGGGCCGGGCAGCGCCGAGTACATCGACGCCTACGAGGCGTTCACCGGGCACGAGGTGGGGCGGCCGCAGCCATACCTGAACGGGTTGAACATGGACATGGAGGAGATGACGGTCAACGCCCGGAGCTATCACCCGACGGGCGACGGGTACCGCCGCTTCGCCGAACTGATCACCCGCCAGATCGCCCAGGGCCCGGGCCGGCCCATGAACAACTACCACGTGACCACCCCCTGACCGCCGGCCGGAGACGTCACGCGGGCGGCCGGTCGGCGCCGCGTTCCTCGGCGAGGTGGAGGCCGGCCTCGATGACGGCGTTCATGATGGGCGCGAGGCGGGTCTCGCCCAAGGTCGGGGCGCGCTGGGCCATCCGGGCGACGACGGCGCGTTCGCGGGCCAGGTCGCGGCCCGCGAAACCGCCCACGGGCTTGATCCGCTGCACGATGCCCGCCAGGGCCGCGCGGCGTTCGAGCAGGGTGGCGAGGGCGGCGTCCACCCGGTCGATCGCCTGCCTGCACTCGGAGAGCGTGGTGGGCGACTCGTCGCGGAGCAGCGCGCCGACCACGGTCACCGCCTCCTCGGCCACCCGCAGGCCGGCAGCCGCCTGCCCTGCCGCCGGCAGGCCCTCACCCGCCTGCCCCCGCACGCCGTCGTCCGCGCCGCGCGGGGTGCCCTCACCGTCCGGGAGGCCCGAAGCGTCCGCGGACGGCAGGGGCGCGTGGGGACGCACGGCCAGGGCGGCGCTGATCTCACGGGCCGCGGCTCCCGCGTCACGCTCCTTGAGCGCCACACCGCGTCCCTGCGACGCCTCGGAGCGCTCGGCGCCGTTCCCCTGCGACGCCTGGGAGCGCCCGGCGCTGTCTCCCCGCAGCGCCTCGGAACGGCCGCGGCCGTTCCCCCGCGACGCCCCCGCGTGAACGCCGTACGTGTTCTGCGACGTCTCCGAGCCGTACGTCCCCCGCGGCGCGCCGGAGGGGACCGGCGGTGCGGAGACGATCAGCCCGTCGGCGCCCGCGGCGACGGCGGCGGCCGACAGGCCCGGGTCGGCGGAGACGTCCACCAGCACGGGACGCCCCGTGGCGGCCCGCGCCGCCCGCATGAGCGCCAGATCGGGCCGGCCCCCTTCGCAGAGGATCACCCGCCCGTCGCCCTCGACGGCGCAGTAGCCGGCCAGGCCCAGCCACTCCTCCAGGGACGCCGAGGCCCGCCGCTCCACCACGACCGGCAGCCCCAGCGCGGCGGCCGCCCGCACCAGCGGGATGTCGCGCGTCCACGACGCGCCCACCACCACCGCGTCCGCGAACTCGGCGATCGCCGGCAGATCGGCCGCCGACGCCGGCTCCGCGAGCAGCGCCGGCCCGCGCCGCTCCCGCAGCACCGCGTACGCGTCGGGCCGCCCGCCCCCGCGCAGGCT
>NZ_SMKQ01000273.1 GCF_004348995.1 Nonomuraea terrae | reverse complement strand
GCGCAGAACGCCCGGCCCGCCCCGGTGACCACCACCGCGCGCACGTCGTCGTCGGCGTCGGCCTGATCGAACGCCTCGATCAGCTCGGCGCGCATCGTGAGGGTGAAGGCGTTGAGCCGCTCCGGGCGCCGCAGCGTGATGGTGGCGATCCGGTCGGACACCTCGTACGCGATCTCAGAGAAGGCCATGACCGAATCTTATTCGGTCGCTGATGTTCACCCTCCGATAAAGACATATTTCGTCTCTGCGGCGTAAGCTTCCGCCTCAATCCATGATTGAGGCGGGGGCTCCGCCCTGCGGCCGCCCCCTGCCCTGCCGAGCGGGAGACGCGACCAGCGGATCCCCTCGTGGGGCGGTGTTTACGTCTACGGTGGAACACACGGGGAAACGGGGAAGGCGTGCGGCAGGCAAAGGAACCGGTGAGCGCCGGAGCGATCCTTGGGTGGCTGGTGCTGTCGACACTCGCGCCCGGGGCCGCCCACCTGCGCGCCGGCTGGCGCAAGACCGGCCTCGTGCTGATCTCCTGCTACGCCGCCCTCCTGCTGGCGCTGCTCGGCATATGGCTGGTGAACGGCCGCGACGCCCTGGCCGGCTCGCTCACCCAGGACTCCGTGCTCGTGCCGATCATCGTCATGGCGGCCGTGCTGGGCCTGGCCTGGTTCGCCCTGATCGTGCACTCGTTCGTCGTGCTGCGGCCCGGCCGGCTCCCTCAGACCGGGCAGATCCTCACCGGCGTCCTCACGGGGCTGCTCGCCGTCGCGGTCGTGGTGCCGTTCGGCGTGGTCGGGCAGTACACACTCACCGCGAGGGACGCGCTCGACCGCATCTTCCAGCCGACGGCGCAGGAGCCCGGCGACCCGCCCGCGCCCGACCCCAAGCCGGAGGACCCGTGGGCGGGCCGCAAGCGGGTCAACATCCTGCTGCTCGGCGGCGACGCCGACGACAACAGGACCGGCGTCCGTACCGACAGCATGAACCTCGCCAGCGTCGACGTGCAGACCGGCAACACCGTGCTGTTCAGCCTGCCGCGCAACCTGGAGGACGTCCGCTTCCGGCCCGGCACCCCGATGGCCGAGCGTTTCCCCGACGGGTTCCGGCTGCCGACCGACCCCGGCGGCGGGCGCAGCGACCTGCTCAACAGCGTCTGGGAGTACGCCGACGCCCACCCCGAGATCTTCGGCGGCAAGCAGCACCAGGGCGCCAAGGTGCTGATGGACACCATCGGCTACACCCTCGGCGTCAAGGTCGACTGGTACGCCCTGGTCAACATGTGGGGTTTCGCCCGCCTCATCGACGCCATCGGCGGCGTCACCATCACCGTCGAGCAGGACGTCGTCTTCGGCAGGTACAACGAGGGCCTGGTCAAGGCCGGCACCCGCAAGCTCAAGGGCGCCGACGCGATGTGGTACGCCCGCTCGCGCACCTACAGCGACGACTTCACCCGCATGCGCCGCCAGCGGTGCGTGCTCGGCGCGCTGCTCGAACAGGCCGACCCGGCGACGGTGCTGACCCGGTTCAACCAGATCGCGCTGGCCACCAAGGAGCTGATCAGGACCGACATTCCCCGGCCGATGCTCCGCCACCTCGTGCCGCTGGCGCTGAAGGTCAAGAACGGCGAGGTGACGAGCGTGCAGTTCGTGCCGCCGATCATCAACACCGGCTACCCCGACTGGGGGAAGATCCGCGACATCGCCGACAAGGCCCTGCGCGACTCGGCCCGCACCAACCCCGTCGCCGCCTCCGCCACGCCGTCGAAGTCCCCCAAGAAGAACAAGCAGGCCACCGACGAGCCCCGCGGCGACGACCCGGTCAAGAACCTCACCGAAGGCTGCGGCACCACCTGACCCCCGCCCCCGGCTCACCCACCGCACGAGGCCGACGGTCAGGCCCAGCGCGGCCCGCGGTCAGGCAGGCCGGCGTCTGGAACGGCTTGCCCGAGCCCGGCGAGGTCAGGCGCCCGCGGTCCTCCTCCTGAGGGTGACCGGCTGGCGAGCCTCCAGCACCCGGGCCAGCTTGGACAGCGACATGTTGACCACCAGGTAGATCAGCGCGACCACCAGGTACGTCTGGATGAGCAGGCCGTTGTAGGCGGCCAGGACCTTCCCGCTGTAGAGCAGCTCGCCGTAACTGACGACGAAGCCGAGCGAGGTGTCCTTCAGCAGGCCGACCGACTGGCTGACCAGCGACGGCAGCACCCGCCGGGCCGCCTGCGGCAGCACGACCAGCAGCATCGCGCGCAAGCGCGTCAGCCCGATCGCCAGGCCCGCCTCCATCTGGCCGCGCTCCACCGAGTTGATCCCGGCCCGGAAGATCTCGGCGTACGCGGCGGCGTTCGACACCGTCAGCGGCACCACCAGCTTCCAGAACAGCGGCAGGTCCAGCCCGTAGCGCGGCAGCGCGAACAGCACCACGTACACCAGCAGCAGCGCCGGGATCGTGCGGACCACCTCGACGTAAGCGGCGGACGGGCCACGCACCCACGCCCGCGGCGACAGCCGCCCCAGCGCCAGGAGCAGGCCGAACGCCATCGCCAGCACCGCCGACACCACGGCCGCCAGGAACGTCGACCACAGCCCGTTCAGCAGATAACGCCACATCGGCCACGTCGCGTACGGCTGCCAGCGCGCCGCGTCCAACTGCCCGTTGGCGGCGAACTGCCGCACCGCCAGCACGGCGAGCGCCACCACGGCCAGCGTGCCCAGCACGGTCGCCACCCGGATGCGCCTGACCGCCTTCGGCCCCGGCTCGTCGAACAGCACGCTCATCGCAGGATCACCAGCCTGCGCTCCAGCCGTCCGGTGACGAACCCGGCCAGGGCGGCGATCAGGGCATAAGCCGCGCCCGCACCCACGAAGATCGGGATGGGCTGCGCCTCGGCGAGGTTCACCCGGTTCGCCGCGGCCGTCAGGTCGACCACGCCGACGGCCGCGGCCAGCGCCGTGTTCATGGTGGTCGCGATGAAGATGTTGCCGAGCGGCTGCACGACCGTGCGCAGCGCCTGCGGCAGGATGACGTACCGCAGCGACTGGCCGAACGTCAGCCCGATCGCCCGGGCCGCCTCGCCTTGCCCCTTCGAGACGGCGTTCACGCCCGAGCGCAGGGCCTCGCCGACATAGGCGGCCTCGTACACCGCGATGACCACGATCGCCGTCGTCAGGATGCCTGCCTGGATGCCGATCTCCGGCAGGCCGAAGAAGGCCAGCACCAGCAGCACGAGCAGCGGCAGGTTCTGGAACGCCTCCACGTACGCCGTGCCGATCGCGCGCAGCACCCGTACCGGGCTCACGCGCAGGGCGCAGACCACGGCGCCCAGCACCGCCGCGCCCGCGAAGGACGCGGCGGTGAGCTGGATCGTCACGATCAGGCCCTGCCACAGCTCGGGCAGGTGGTCGAGGAGCACCGACATCAGGACCCCGGCACGGAGCCGATCTGCGGCGGCGCGGGCGCCTCACCGGTCACCACGGTGCCGATGGAGCCCTTCCAGATGTCCTGCCAGACACCCGCCTGCTGGATCTTGACCAGCCAGTCGTTGACGAACTTCTTGAACGGGTCGTCGCCGTGCTTGAGCCCGATCCCGTACGGGTCCACGGTGAACGGCTTGGTGACGATCTCGATCGACGGGTCCTTCTGCGCGTTGGCGATGAGGATCGTCTCGTCCTGCACGTACGCCACGCCGCGGTCCTGCTTGAGCGCCTGCATGCACTCCGGGTCGCTGCCGAACGTGATGATCTCGGCGTCCGGCGCGGCCTGCTCGATCGCGGGGATCGCCGGGGTGTTCGCGCCGGCCAGGACCTTCTTGCCGTTCAGGTCCTCGGGCTTGGTGATGCCCGTCGTGCCCTTCTTCACCGCGATCGTCAGACCGGAGGTGTAGTAGGGCCCCGCGAACGCCACCTGCTCCGCGCGTTCCTCGGTGATCGTGTACGTCTGGAAGACCACGTCCACGGTGCCGTTGGCCAGCAGCGCCTCCCGGGTCTCCGACGCCGAGTTGACGATCTTGACCTTGGGCTCGCCGAGGATGTACTTGGCCAGCGCCTTGCCCATCATCGCGTCGAACCCCTCGACCTCACCGGTCACCGGGTTCTGCTGGGAGAGCAGGGGCGCGTCCAGCGAGCCGCCCACGATGAGCTCGCCGCGCTGCTTGATCTTCTCCATGGTGGAGCCCGGCAGGATCTCGGCCGCCGCGGCGACCGGCGCCTTGGCCAGCACGTCGGTGCCGCCGCTGCTCGGGGCCGCTCCGGGGACGGCAGGGCTGCTCGACTCACCGCAGGCCGCCAGGGCTAAGACGGAGGCGACGGCGACGGCGACAAACCTCTTCATGAACCGCTCACTTCCTTCGATATCGAAGATATTCCGGACCGTAGTGGGATATTTCGGAGCAAGTCAATACGTTGTCGGCCCAAGTCGGTGCGTGGTAGGTATCTCACATGAACCAGCGGCTGCCCGTGCGGGGGCCACAGGGCGACCTGCTGCGACTCGTCGCCACCGGCAAGGCCGAGTCCCGCGCCGAGCTGGCCCGGTTGTCAGGGCTGGCCGCCTCCAGCATCTCCCTGCGCGTCGAGGAGCTCATCGACGCCGGCCTGCTCGCCGAAGAGGGATCCGGCACCTCCCGTGGTGGCCGCCGCCCCCGGCGCCTGCGCCTGTCACCCGCGGCCGGCGTCCTCGCCGTCGCCGACCTCGGCGCCCACCACGTACGCCTCGGCCTGCTCGACCTCAGCGGCTTCCCCCTCGTCATCGAGGAGCGCCCGTGCGAGATCGCCGACGGCCCCCGCGCCACCCTCGACCGCGTCGCCGACGCCTTCGACGCCCTGCTCGCCGAGCACGTGCCCGCCGGGGTCCCGCTGCGCGGCGTCGGCACCGGCGTGCCCGGCCCGGTCGACCCGGCCACCCTCCGCGTCGTCACCCCCTCGCGCATGCCCGGCTGGAACGACTTCCCCGTCGCCGACCACCTCGCCACCCGCTACGACCTGCCCGTCCTCGTCGAGAACGACGCCAACCTCATGGCCGTCGGCGAGGCACGCCACTGGCCGGGCAGCGAGAACCTCATGGTCGTCAAGGCCGGCACCGGCATCGGCTGCGGCGTCGTCGTCAACGGCCGCCTGCACCGCGGCCGGGGCGCGGCCGGCGACATCAGCCACGTCCGGGTGCGCTCCGACTCCTCGATCCTGTGCGCCTGCGGCCACCCCGACTGCCTGGAGGCATACGCGAGCGGCGCCGCCCTCGCCGACGCGCTGGCCGAGGCCGGCATCGAGGTGACCCGGCCGGCCGACATCGTCACGCTCGTCAACGACGCCGTTCCCGAGGCCACCAGCCTGGTGCGCAACGCTGGCCGCCGCATCGGCGAGGTGCTCACCGTGCTGGTCAACTTCTTCAACCCCGACGTGGTCGCCGTCGGCGGCAGCCTGTCGGCGGCCGAACCGCTCATCACCTCGATCAGAGCCGCCGTCTGGGAACGCTGCCTGCCGCTCGCCACGCGCGACCTGGAGATCGCGCCGGCGCGCGCCGGCCGTGACGCCGCCCTCCTGGGCGCCGGGACGCTGCTGCTGGAGGCCGTCACGCGGCCATAGCGGGCGCCTTTACAAAGTAGATCAGAATAATGAACGAGCGGCACGCGAGCGGTCCGTGGTCTGCGGTGCGGGCGGGCGACCGCGGGCGCTCAGCCTGCCGCGGCGGGGCGGTGGAAGGCGGCCCGCCAGCGCAACCGGCCACCGTCGCGCAGCTCCTCGACCACGCCGGGCTCCAGCCCGCCCGCCGCGAAGCCGGCCACCTCCGGCCGGGTCAGCGGCCACGGGGGCGGGCTCACCGGCTCGCCCTGCTCACGGCCTGACGCGATCACCAGCAGCGTGCCGCCGGGGCCGACGAAGTCCGCGATCGCCGCGGCGGCCCGCGCGTGCAGCGGCTCCGGCAGCGCCTGCACGGTCATGATCTCGACGACCAGGTCGAACGCGTGCCGCCACTCCCCCGGCGGGTCCAGCAGGTCGGCGACCCGGTAGTCGACCACGCTCTGCGGGAACCGCTCGCGGGCCAGGCGCACGGCGGACTCGCTTACGTCGAACGCCACAGTGTCGTAACCCAGCCCCGCCACGTGTTCGGCGTCGTCGCCCAGCCCCGCGCCGACCACTAGGGCCCGCCCGGAGCCCGCCCGGCCGCGCCCCCACTCCGCCAGCAGGAAGTGCGGCGCCCGCGAGTCCCACGGGACGGTCGCCGCGCCGGTCGCCGACTCGGCGTAGAGGCGCTCGAACCACCCCGTCGGGTCACCGGCCGCCAGCGACTCCCCGGCCAGGCGGAGGGCGTCGGCCTCGGGATCCTGCTGCGAGGTCATGCGTGGAACGACTCCTTGGCCAGCCGGCGCAGCCGGGTCTCGTCGATCTCGTGCCCCAGCCCCGACTGCGTCAGCGGGACCGCGATGACGCCGCCGTTCGCGCCCACGATGGGGTTGACGATCTGGTTCTGTTTCGGCGGCTGCGTCACGTCGCACGGCAGCGTGCAGCCCGGCAGGCTGGCCACCGCGACCGTCGCCGCCCTGGCCAGGCCCGCGCCCTGGCCGCCCGCGCACTGGATGTCCCAGCCCGCCGCCGAGGCGCGATCATGGGCGCGCCGGACGTCCGACAACGACGAGAACGCGGCCGGGCGCAGCAGCAGCACCCGCGCCGCCCGCAGGGTCAGGTAGTCGTCCAGCTCGGCGGTGGAGGCGACCTCGACGGCCACCGAGGCGGCCACCTCGTCCTGCAGCGCGGCGTGGCTGTAGACGTCGGTGGCGGGGAAGGGCCGCTCGATGACCTCCAGGCCGTAGGAGTCGAGCGCGACGAGCTGGCCCAGGTCGGTGTAGGCGTTGCCGCAGTCGACCGCCAGCGTCAGCGCCGGGTACGCCTGCCGCACCGCCCGCACCGGCTCGACGTCCCAGCCGGGCCGGACGTCGAGCGTGACGTGCCCGTAGCCGGCGCAGATCTGCTGGTTGACCCGCGAGACGAGGCTCTCCACGGACAGGTCGGGAACGAGCCGGACGGTCGCCATGAGGGAGGTGCGGGTGCCGCCGATCGCCTCGGCGAGCGGCACGCCGCGCATCTTCGTCCACAGGTCCCAGCAGGCCATGTCGACCGCGGTGTCGCCGCTCGGCACGGTGTCGGGATGCTCCCAGTCGACCCCGATGAGCAACGCCCCGAGCGTCTCCTCCAGCCGGGACCAGGTCTTGGGCGGGGGCGCGGTGGTCTCACCCCACCCGGTCATGCCGCCGTGGTCGGTGAGCTTGACGAGCAGGCTCTCCGACTTCCTGCCATGGGGCAGGGGCAATCGGAAAACCTCGAACTCCCGCACGCGCGGCATGTACCCCCCTTTATGACGCGGTCCTCTCCATAGTGCCCGGTGCGGAGGAATGCACGAAACGGGGGGCCAGTACAGCGCCCGCCACCGCGAGGGCCACGGCGACGGCGAGCCCGGCCGCGTGGTGCTGCCCGGCGGCGGTGAACAGGGCACCGCTGACCGCGACCGCCACCACGGTGAACACCGACTCTCCCACGCCGACGGCCGCGCTGTTGCGGCCCTCCTCACCCTCCTTCGACATGCGCAGCACCAGGACGGAGACCGTGGGGTGCAGGGTGCCGATGCCGAACCCGGCGACGGCCATGGCGGCGTACGCGACCGCGAGCGGGACGGCGTCGACGAGCACGAGCATGACCAGCGCGACCCCGGCGGCGATCATGGCGGCGCCGCCGCGGATCGCGGCCATGTCGCCCATCGTGCCGCGGCCCTTGACCCAGGAGCCGAGCGACCAGCCGAGCGCCCCTACCGTGAGCACGACACCGGCGCCGGCGGCGCTGAGGCCGCGCGCGTCCTTGAGCATGAGCGGGATGAGCACCTCGGCGGCCGTGTACGAGCCGAAGGCCAGGCCGCGCAGCAGCGGCGCGGTCGGCAGGCCGCGGGCGGCCCGCAGCGCGCCGGCCGGCAGCAGCCGGGGCAGCGCCACGGCCAGCAGGACGACGCCGGCGACCAGCAGAGGCAGGCCGGCCAGGCCGAGCGCGCTGCCGTACTGGATGAGCGCGGCGGACACGGCGGTCAGCGCGGCCCACATGAGCTTGCCGCCGAGGCCCGGGGCGGGCGGCGCGATGCCGTCCGCCGGGGCGCGGCCGGCGGCGCCGCGCCAGAGCAGCAGCGCGGCGGGCACGACGACCGCGATGACGGCGAGGAAGATCCACCGCCACCCGGCGTGCTCGGCCACGAACCCGGCGATCGCCGGCCCGACCATCGACGGCACCACCCAGGCCGCCGAGAACAGCGCGAACACCCGCGGATGCATCGCCGCGGGATAGACCCGGGCGACCAGCACACTGAGCGCCACCTGGGTCAGCCCGGTCCCGAACCCCTGCACGAACCGCCCGATGACCAGCACCTCCATGGTGGGCGCGAGCCCGGCCATGAGCAGCCCCGCCACGAACGTGGCCACGCCCACCGCGATGGGCTGCATCGGCCCTCGCACGTCGCTCCACCGCCCGCCCAGGACCGTCGCGATCATGCCGGCCGCCAGTGAGGCGCTGAAGGCCAGGTTGTACAGGTACAGGCCGTCCAGCTCACGGACCACCACGGGCATGGCCGTGGTCACCGCCATCGCCTCGAAGGCCTGTAACGTCACCAGGGCGATCAGGCCGATGCTGATCGCCCGGTAGCGGGGGGACACCACACTGACGGGCGCCTCGGCTTCAACAGTCGTCGTCATACCGGCACCGTAGGGCGACGCCCCAGGTCAGCACATCGGGCGCGGGCCCTAGGCACATGGGCCTAGGGCCCGGGCATGCGGGCCGTCGAGGAGGGCGTCGGCGGCGCGTTCGGCACGCCGCTGTTCCCGTTTCGGGCGTCGACGCAGGCTGAGGTGGCGCTGCTCGGACGGACGTTCGGGTGGCCGTCCCCGCTCCGGCGCCGGGCGTCCGGGCGACGGTCTAGCCGGGCTGCGTGTGGCGTTCGGCCCACCGGGCGATGTCGCGGCGCTCGATCGCGGCGGCCATCAGGTCGGGGAAGGCGTCGGGCGTGCACGCGAACGCGGGCACGCCCATCGCGGCCAGCGCGGCGGCGTTCTCGTGGTCGTAGAAGGGGGCGCCCTCGTCGGACAGCGCGAGCAGCACGATCACCTGTACGCCGGCCTGTGTCATCGCCGCCACCCGGCGCAGCATCTCCTGGCGGACGCCGCCTTCGTACAGGTCGCTGATCAGGATGAAGATGGAGTTGGTCGGCCGGGTGATCAGGCCCTGGGAGTAGGCGATGGCCCGGTTGATGTCCGTGCCGCCGCCGAGCTGGGTGCCGAACAGCAGCTCCACGGGATCGTGCAGGCGGTCGGTCAGGTCGACCACCGCCGTGTCGAACACCACCAGGGACGTCTTCAGCGACCGCATCGACGCCAGCACCGCGCCGAAGACGCTGGAGTAGACGACCGAGGCCGCCATCGAGCCGCTCTGGTCGATGCAGAGCACCACCTCGCGCTGCACCGAGCGCTGCCTGCGGGCGTAGCCGATGAGCCTTGAGGGCACGACGGTGTTGCGTTCGGGCAGGTAGTTCTTCAGGTTGGCGCGGATCGTGCGGTCCCAGTCGATGTCGGCCATCCGGCGGGGGCGGTGGGTCCTGGCCGAGCGGTCGAGGGCGCCCGTGACGGCCGCCCTGGTCTTCTGGGCGAGCCTGCGTTCGAGCTCCTCCACCACCTTGCGGACCAGCGCCCTGGCGGACTCGCGGGCCTGGTCGGGCATGACCTTGTTGAGCGCGAGGAGCGTGCCGACGAGGTGCACGTCGGGCTCGACGGCCTCCAGCATCTCGGGCTCCAGGAGCAGGCGGGTGAGGTTGAGCTTCTCGATCGCGTCCTTCTGCATGACCTGGACGACGGTCGAGGGGAAGTACGTGCG
>NZ_SMKQ01000272.1 GCF_004348995.1 Nonomuraea terrae | reverse complement strand
CCGGAGACCCCCGGAACCTCTCAGACCACCCTCAGCACACCTCCCTCCACCCCGGGGACACCCGCCGCCTCTCCCCTCGCCCTGGGGGCGCCGGCCGCCCCGGAGGCGTCCGGTGGGGGGCGGACGGCCCTGTTCAACGAACCCGGCCCCGAGGTGACGGCCGACGAGCTGGCCGCGTTCACGCGGCGCTACACCGAGCTCCTGGGCGACGCCGACGCCGTGGTCATCGCGGGCAGCCTGCCGCGCGGCGTCCCCGCCGACGTCTACGCCACCCTGGCCGCCCTCGCCGCCGGCCAGGGCGTCCCGGCGATCGTGGACGCCGACGGCGAGCCCCTGCGCCATGCCCCCGAGGGCCGCCCCACCATCGTCAAGCCCAACGCGGACGAGCTGGCCAGAGCCGTCCCCGGCGGCACCCCGACCGAGGGCGCCGAGGCGTTGCGCGAAAGGGGCGCAGGGGCGGTCGTGGTGTCCATGGGCGCCGACGGCCTGCTGGCGGTCACCGGCGAGGGGACGTTCCGGGCGCGGATGCCGTACACCGTGCGGGGCAACCCCACGGGCGCGGGCGACGCGCTGGTGGCCGGGCTGGCGCTGGGCCTGGTCGAGCGGACCCCGTGGCCCGACCGGCTCAGACGCGCCGCGGCGCTCGGCGCGGCGGCCGTGGCCACGCCCGTGGCCGGGGAGTTCGACCCCGCCGTGTACGCCGCCATCCACCCCCTGATCAGCCTCTCCTAAGGAGCCCTCATGCCCCTCGCTCCCATCGGCGACATCGTCCACCAGTCCCCCGCGGGAGTGGGCGCGTTCAACGTGATCCAGCTGGAGCACGCCACCGCCGTCGTGGCCGGCGCCGAGGCCGCCGGGCAGCCGGTCGTCCTGCAGATCAGCGAGAACTGCGTGCGCTACCACGGCGCGCTGGAGCCCCTCGCGCTGGCCTGCCTCGCGATCGCCCGCCGGGCGCGGGTGCCGGTCGCGGTCCACCTCGACCACGCCACCGACCGCGCGCTGGTGGAGGAGGCGGTGGCGCTGGGCCTGGGCTCGGTCATGTACGACGCCTCGGCCCTGCCCGACGAGGACAACGTCCGCGCGACCGCCGAGGTGGCCGCCTTCTGCCACGAGCGCGGCGTGTGGGTCGAGGCCGAGCTGGGCGAGGTCGGCGGCAAGGACGGTGTGCACGCCCCCGGCGCCCGCACCAAACCGCACGAGGCGGTCGACTACGTGGCCAGGACCGGCGTGGACGCCCTCGCCGTCGCCGTCGGCACCTCACACGCGATGACGACGAAGGACGCCGTGCTCGACCTCGACCTCATCGCCGAGCTGCGCGCGGCCGTGCCGGTGCCGCTGGTGCTGCACGGCTCCTCGGGCGTCCCCGACGACGTACTGCGCGAGGCCGTCCGCCGGGGCATGAAGAAGATCAACATCGCGACTCACCTGAACAAGGCGTTCACCGGCGCGATCCGCGACTACCTCGGCCGCGACGAGCGCGTGGTCGACCCGCGCAAGTACGTCAGGTCCGGGCGTGACGCGGTGGCCCGCGAGGTCACCCACCTGCTGGGCGTGCTCACGGGCTGAGCGACTTGCGCATCAGCACGGCCTGGCGGCCCTCGATGCCCGCGCGCCCGGTCTCGACGTAGCCGAGCGACGCGTACAACCGGATGTTCGACGTCATCTTGACGTTGGTGTAGAGGCGCAGCGCGGGCAGCCCGAGCCGGCGCGCCTCGTCCTCGGCGTAGGCGAGCAGCGCCCGCCCGATGCCCCTGCCGTGCATGTCCGGACGTACGGCGACGTTCTCCACCAGCAGCGCGTCGTCCTCAGGGACGAGCACGATCAACCCGTCGAGCGGGTCGGTCACGTGCACCCGGCCGCCCGCGATGAGCGCGCCGTAGTCGGCCTCCAGAGGCAGCGGCCGCGCGCCGACGGCCTGGATCCACGGCGTGTAGGCGTCGTGGACGAGCTGCTCGACGGCCGCCTGGTCGGCCGGTCCTGCGAGTCTCACGCGCCCAGGGTAGCGAGGACACGTTCGGCCTGCCGCCGGAAGGTCCCGGGCGGGTTGCGCGGCCCCTCATGGGAGAGCAGGAACAGCCAGACCAGCGCCTGCAACGTGCGGCACTCGCGCAGGCGCCTGCTCTCGTACGGGTCCAGCTCGAAGCGGCCCGCGATGTCCACCTCGCCGTCCACCCACATCGACACGTGCTCGGCCAGCTCCGCCAGCTCGAACGCCCGGTCGCTGCGCCCGGAGTCCTCGAAGTCGACGACGCGGACGCGGGCGCCGTCCCACAGGAAGTTCGCGAGGTTGCCGTCACCGGCCCCGAACACCGGCGTGACACCCTGCTCGCCCGGCGACCAGCTCTCCAGCCACCGCAGGCCCTCCCGCACGGCCCGGTCGGCCAGGGGGTCCCGCGGCCGCCACCCCGCCGCCCGCTTCCGCACCCACGCGACCAGCACCTCGACCTGCCACGGACGTACGGGAACGCTCCGCAGCACGTGAGCCGGCACCGCGGCGTGCAACGCGGTCACGGCCTCGGCCATGGCTGACAGCTGCGCCGCCGTACGCGTGGCCAGGCCGCGCAGCGGCACTCCGGCGATGCGCGACATGGTCACCGCGCCGCCCTCGAACGCGACCGGCTCGGGCGCCAGCCCGGGGGCGTGCTCGGCCAGCAGCTTCAGCGCCAGCCACTCCCGCTCGGCGGCGCCGGGATCACCGTCCGTGTACCGCTTGACGACCAGCTCGCCCTCGTACGTCAGGTCGTGCTTGTGCTGAAGATCGGCCATTTCCGCATGCTAGGGCAGCGGCCGCTCGACGGCAGCGGCCACGAGCCTGCGGCGTCGCCCACCGTGTGCAGCTTGACCGGCACCCGGACGTTCGGCGACGGAGCAGTCCTGATGACCTACAGCCGCTGGGCGGCCGCGCGCAGGAACTTCCGCTCGACGTCGTTGCCCGACCGCGCGATCGCGGCCTCGTACGCCTGCGCCGCCTCCGTCGCGCGGCCCAGCCGCCGCAGCAGGTCGGCCCGTACGGCGTGGAAGAGGTGGTAACCGTCCGCGTCGAGGTCGTCCACCAGCGGCAACGCCGCTTCCGGCCCTTCGACCTCGGCCACGGCCACCGCCCGGTTCAACGCGACCACGGGGGTCGGGTCGAGCGCCAGCAGCAGGTCGTACAGCCGCAGGATCTGCCGCCAGTCGGTCTCCCGCGCGCTCGGCGCGTCACCGTGCACCGCGTTGATCGCCGCCTGCACCTGGTACGGCCCCGGCGTGTCGCGCCGCAGGCACCACCGGACGATGTCCTGCCCCTCCTCGATCAGCGTCCGGTCCCACAGCGCGCGGTCCTGCTCGGCCAGCGGCACCAGCCCGCCGTCCTGTCCGGTACGGGCCTGGCGGCGCGCCTCGATGAGCAGCATGAGCGCGAGCAGCCCCTTGACCTCGGGCTCGTCCGGCATGAGCGCGGCCAGCAGCCGCCCCAGCCTGATGGCCTCCGCGCACAGGTCCTCGCGGACCAGCCGGTCGCCCGAGCTGGCCGCGTACCCCTCGTTGAAGATCAGATAGACCACGGCCAGCACCGCCCGCAGCCGCTCGGGCAGCTCCGCCTCCCCCGGCACCCGGTACGGGACGCGCGCCCGCCGGATCTTGCTCTTGGCCCTGACCAGCCGCTGCGCCATGGTCGACTCGGGCACGAGGAAGGCGCGGGCGATCTCCGCGGTCGTGAGCCCGCCGAGCAGCCGCAACGTGAGCGCCACCTGCGCGTGCACGGCGAGCGCGGGATGGCAGCAGGTGAAGATGAGACGCAGCCGATCGTCACGAACGGGCCCGTCCTCGGCGAGCGGCTCGTCGGCGTCGTACAGCTGCACGGCCCGCACATGCCGCTCGTGCCGGCTCGACTCCCTCCGCAGCCGGTCGATCGCCCGGTTGCGCGCCGTCGTGATGATCCAGCCCGCCGGACTCGGTGGCATCCCGGCGTCGGGCCACTGGCGCACGGCCACCGCGAACGCCTCCTGCACCGCCTCCTCAGCGAGATCGATGTCCCCGAACGCCCGCACGAGCACGGCGACCGCCCGCCCGTACTCCTCGCGGAACACCCGCTCAACCGCGCTCACCACACACCACCCCGCCCGTCATGCCGGGATCGGCAACCCCGGGCTCAGGGTCTGCCGCCGCGTTCCATGGCCTCGACGGCGTTCTTGGCGGCGAGCAGCGAGGCGCCGGTGGACTCGCGGTAGATCTTGATGGCCTTGATCGTCTTCCCGTTCTCCAGCGCCCGGTAGAACTCGGCGGGCAGGGCCGGTGTGCCGGGACGGGGCTCGGGAAGCGCGGGGTCGATGCCGAGACGGCGCTGCAGCATGGCGACCTGCTGCTCCAGCCGGGCAATCCTCTCTTCAAGGGAATCCATCCCGAAACCCTACGTCACATGCCGCGGCCGCCGCCCGAGCAAGTCGTCGGACGGCGGCCGGAGAGCAAGTCAGCGCTGGATCGGCGCGACGACGACCTCGACGCGCTGGAACTCCTTGATGTCGGAGTAGCCGGTCGAGGCCATGGTGCGCTTGAGCGCGCCCATGAGGTTCATCGACCCGTCGGCCACACTCGACGGCCCGTGCAGGATCTGCTCCAGCGTGCCGACGGTGCCGAACTCGACCCGCCGCCCCCGCGGCAGATCGGGGTGGTGAGCCTCCGAACCCCAGTGGAACCCGTGCCCGGGAGCCTCCATCGCGCGGGCCAGCGGCGAGCCCACCATCACGGCGTCGGCGCCGCAGGCGATCGCCTTGGCGATGTCGCCGGACGTGCCCATGCCGCCGTCGGCGATCACGTGGACGTAGCGCCCGCCGGACTCGTCCATGTAGTCGCGCCGCGCCGCGGCGACGTCGGAGATCGCGGTCGCCATCGGCACCGCCACGCCCAGGACGTTACGGGTCGTGTGGGAGGCGCCGCCGCCGAAGCCCACCAGCACTCCGGCCGCGCCCGTGCGCATGAGGTGCAGCGCCGCGGTGTAGGTGGCGCACCCGCCCACGATGACCGGCACGTCGAGCTCGTAGATGAACTGCTTGAGGTTGAGCGGCTCGGCCCGCCCCGAGACGTGCTCGGCGGAGACGGTCGTGCCGCGGATGACGAAGATGTCGACGCCCGCGTCGATCACGGCCTTGTGGTACTGGACCGTACGCTGCGGCGACAGGCGCACCGCGGTGGTCACGCCGGAGGCCCGGATCTCCTCGATGCGCCGGCCGATCAGGTCTTCCTGGATCGGCGCGGCGTAGATCTCCTGGAGCCGCTTGGTGGCCGCCTCCTGGTCGAGCGCGGCGCACTCCTCCAGCAGCGGGCGCGGGTCTTCGTAGCGGGTCCACAGGCCCTCGAGGTCGAGCGGAGCCAGACCGCCGAGCCGGCCGATCTCGATGGCGGTGGCCGGCGAGACCACGCTGTCCATGGGAGCGACGACCACGGGCAGCTCGAACCGGTAGGCGTCGATCTGCCAGGTGATCGAGACCTCCTCCGGGTCACGGGTGCGCCGCGAGGGCACCAGACCGATCTCGTCAAGCGAGTACGCCCGCCGCCCGGTCTTCCCCCGGCCGATCTCCACCTGCTGAGTCATGGACTTACCTTCTGTGATAGTTCGGAGCTTCCACGGTCATCTGGATGTCGTGGGGGTGACTCTCCTTGAGGCCTGCCATCGTGATCGGCATGAGCTCGCAGTCGGTGTGCATCTGCTCGATCGTGCGGCAGCCCGCGTACCACATGCCCTGGCGCAGACCGCCGATGAGCTGGTGGGCCACGGCCGACACCGGGCCGCGGTAGGGCACCTGACCCTCGATGCCCTCGGGGATGTACTTGTCGTCGCCGCCGACGTCGGCCTGGGCGTAACGGTCCTTGCTGAAGGAGGTGCCGCCGCGCTCGCGGTTGCGTACGGCGCCGAGCGACCCCATGCCCCGGTAGGACTTGAACTGCTTGCCGTTGATGAAGATGAGCTCGCCGGGCGACTCCTCGCAGCCGGCCAGCAGCGAGCCGAGCATCACGGTGTCGGCGCCGGCCGCGATGGCCTTGACGATGTCGCCGGAGTACTGCAGGCCGCCGTCGCCGATCACCGGCACCCCGGCGGGCGCGCACGCCTTCGAGGCCTCGTAGATGGCGGTCACCTGCGGCGCGCCGACCCCGGCCACGACCCTGGTGGTGCAGATCGAGCCCGGCCCGACGCCCACCTTGACGGCGTCGGCGCCCGCGTCGACCAGCATCTGGGCGCCGGCCCTGGTGGCGATGTTGCCGCCGATGACGTCGGCCTTGCTGTTGGCCTTGATCTTGGCGATCATGTCGGCCAGCCCCTTGGAGTGGCCGTGGGCGACATCGACCACCACCACGTCGACCCCGGCCTCGATCAGCGTCTTGGCGCGCAGCTCGGCGTCGCCGCCGACGCCCACGGCCGCCCCGACGGTGAGCCGGCCGTCGGCGTCTTTCGTGGCCAGCGGGTACTGCTCGCTCTTGGTGAAGTCCTTGACCGTGATCAGGCCGCGCAGCCTGCCGTCGCCGTCGACCAGGGGCAGCTTCTCGATCTTGTTCTTCCGCAGCAGGGCGAACGCGTCCTCACGCGAGACCCCGACCTGCGCGGTGACCAGCGGCATCGACGTCATGACCTCGCGCACGGGCCGCGTCTGGTCGGTCTCGAAGCGCATGTCGCGGTTGGTGACGATGCCGAGCAGCGTGCCGGACGCGTCGGTCACGGGCACCCCGGAGATCCGGTACGTCGCGCACAGCCGCTCGACGTCGGCCAGCGTGTCGTCGGGGCTGCAGGTCACCGGGTTGGTCACCATGCCGGCCTCGGACCGCTTGACGAGGTCGACCTGCTGGGCCTGCTCCTCGATCGACAGGTTGCGGTGCAGGATGCCGATGCCGCCCTGGCGCGCCATGGCGACCGCCATGCGGGCCTCGGTCACGGTGTCCATCGCGGCGGAGATCAGCGGGATGGCCAGCGTGATGCCCCGCGACAACCGGGAACGGGTGTCGGCCTCGCCTGGCTGCAGGTCGGAATAGCCCGGCACAAGCAGCACATCGTCGAAGGTCAAACCCATCTCGGTGAACTTGGACATGCTGCGGCCCCCTCCTGCCGTTGCGCTGATTGAGCCAAGTCTAGGGCCTGGCTCCAAAACGAGTTGGCCGGGCCGCTCATGGCTCGCCGCGCGGGCGTTCGGGGTGCCGGGAGCACGACGACCCCCACGGTCCGACGTACTCCCGGCACGCGAAAAGCGCCGGGGGACGGGACAGTCGATGATCTGTCCCCTCCCCCGGCCACCGGCATCCGGGCGTGGCGGCGCAAAGCACCACCGAACCCCCCTCCGCGTCCGGATGGACCGCGCTGCCGCGCCCTGACGGACTGCCGACGCTAGGTAAAGCCTGCGTTACTCAACGACATGGGGGCAAGGTGCAAACGTGCAATTGCACGAAGCTGCACGCCCTGCCCGAGACGCCCGCCGGAATGAGCCGGAGAAGAGTCGAAGGTGTGTCGAACGAGTCCGCGAAACAAGGGGACAGCGGCGGGTAGCGGGGTTATCCTCGCCGCACGCCCGTATCCCCCCGACGGAGCCGCCCGCATGCGCGACGAGCCGCACACCGTGCCCGATCCCTTCGAGACCCTCGGTCTCGATCCGGCACAGACCTCGCTCTACACGGCGGTCCTGCGGCTGCACAGGGCCACGCGCACCGATCTGGCGCAGGCCATGGACGGGTCCGTCGAGACGGTCGGCCGGCAGCTCGACGACCTCGTCAGGCTCGGGGTCGTCGACGAGCAGTCCGGCCACTACCTGCCCCGGCATCCCGCCGCCGCGCTCGGCCGGCTGATCGCCCGGCGGCTCGACCGGCTGGCCGAGGAGAGCCGCAGGATCGACTCCGCGCTCGGCTCGATCCGCCATCTGATCCGCGACTACGACGCCGGACGCGACTATCGCAGCGGCCCTTTCACGGTGGAGATGGCGAGCGGGGCGGACGTGCTGTACGAAAGCGTGCTCGGCATAGCCGTGCAGGCGCCGCCGATGCAATTGGCCACCGCGGTTCCGGACGAGCGCACCATGACCGATTTTGTGCGGAAATTCGCGGATCCGTGGATTGATGCGCAGAAGCGCGAACTGCTCCGCGTCCAGGTGATCGTCCCTGTCTCCACGGTCGTGCTGCCCGGCGTACGCGACCAGCTGACCCGCCTGGTGGAGACCGGCGGCCGGGTGCGCACGCTCGACCGGGTGCCGAGCTGGTTCATGACCGCCGGCGACGAGGTGGCCGGCCTGCCCGCGCACTGGGGCGGCAACCTGCCCGACCACGCCTACAACTTCTATCTCGTGCGCACTCCCGTCATCGTGGGCGTGCTGCGGACGCTCTTCGGCGAGCTGTGGTCGCGCGCCGTACCGCTCCTGCTCGGGCGCAGGGGCGAGGGGATGATGCAAGTGCTGCGCCTGGCCGCGCAGGGCATGAGCGACGAGTCGATCGCCCGCCAGCTGGGCGTGTCGGTACGCACCGTCCGCGGCAGGTTCGCCGACGCGATGACCGAGTTGGGGGCCCAATCACGCTTCCACGCGGGCGCGGAGGCCGCCCGTCGCGGATGGCTCAGGTAATAGCCACCGCGCGGGCCGCTTCGGTCATATGGTGGGAAGGTGCTGGAAGACGTCCCCCGCGATCCATTCGCGGACGACCCTAACGACCCTTCCTCGGCGATGGGCGACCTCGACGACGCCGAGCCGCTCACCGCGGCCGAGCGCGACGAGGCCATCACGGATCTCGCCGACGTCGAGGTGTTCCGTTCGCTGCTCGAACCGCAAGGGGTGCTGGGGCTCGTACTCGACTGCCCCGAATGCGGCGAGCAGCACTTCTTCGACTGGGAGTTGCTGCGCGGCAACCTCAAACAGATGATCGAGAAGGGCCAGCCGCAGGTCCACGAGCCGGCCTTCCATCCCGACCCGGCAGACTACGTGAGCTGGGACTACGCCAGAGGCTACGTCGACGGGGTCATCGACACAGAAGAACGCCGCTGATCCACCTCGTCGAGCAACGCGACCAGCAACCGCACGGCCGGATCGCCGTGATCTGGCCTCTCACCACGCCCGAGCGCGTCGAGCAGCGCGTCGGTCTCCTCCTCAGGCGTCAAGCCGACTCCAGCTCGGCCATCTGCCGCAACCTCGCCAACGCCCGATGCTGGGCGACGCGAACCGCACCCGGTGACATGCCGAGTACATTACCGGTCTCCTCTGCGGACAGCCCCGACACCACCCGCAACAGCAGCAACTCCCGCTGGTTGTCGGGCAGCCTGGCCAGCAGCCGGCGGGCGTGCTCCACCTCGATGTAGCGGACCACCGTCTCCTCGGGCCCCGGCCCGTCGTCCGGCCCGTCGGGCAGGTCCTGAGTCGGTACGGCCGAGCGCACGGAGCTGCGCAGCGCGTCGGCCACCTTGTGCGAGGCGATCCCGAACACGAACGACGCGAAGGGCCGGCCCATGTCGCGGTATCGCGGCAGCGCGGACAGCACCGCGATGCACACCTCCTGGGCGACGTCGTCGGCAATGTGATATTGCCCCGAAACCCTGCCCAGCCTGGCGCGGCAATAGCGCACCACCATCGGACGCAACTCACCGATCAGGGATTCGATCGCACCGCGATCTCCCTGTACGGCGAGGCTCGTCAGTTCCCTTAGGTCGGAGTCATCCGTCCGTGCCGGAAGTCTCGACGCGAGCCTTACCCCGGTTTTGGCGTCGGCGACGCTTCCCTCGCTCACGATAGGCATGATGCCCGCACTGATCCGGCCTGTCGTCATAGCGAACGGCTACGGATTGGTCACATTGACGCGACGATAACCAGGAGTAATCGGACAGACACACTAAGCCTTATGCTCTGACATAATGTTTCATCCGTTTCCCCGGAATGCACGACATTTGTCAGCGCTCAGACGCTTATCGCCCGATCCCGGTTTACTCCCATTAATCCACCTTTTCCCCCATATCCACCCACCCTCACGCCAAATCGCACCC
>NZ_SMKQ01000271.1 GCF_004348995.1 Nonomuraea terrae | reverse complement strand
GGGTGGGGTGAGGTCGGCGCCGGCGCGGAGGGCGTACAACTGGGCCAGGGTCGCGCCCGACGGGCCGATGCCTTCGGAGGAGCCCAGCCACGCGACGGCCTCCTCCTTGCTCAGCGGCCCCACCTCCAGCTGCGCCAGGCAGCGGCCCGGGCGGACCACGGCGGGGTGCAGGCGGGTGAGGTCCTCGTTGGTGGTGATCGCCACCAGGACGTCACGCCCCTGGCCGAGCAGACCGTCGGTGAGGTTGAGCAGGCGCGAGAGCCCCTGCCCCGCCTGCGCCTTCGCCCCCGCGCTGATCAGCTCGTCACAGTCCTCCAGCACGAGCAGCCGCCAGCGCTGCGCCTCCTCGTCGGTGTCGTACCCGACGGCCACCTCCATGAGGTAGCCGGGCTCGTTGAACAGCCGCTCCGGATCGAGCACGCAGTCGACCTGGCACCAGTCCTTCCACTGCTTGGCCAGCGAGCGCAGCAGCGTCGTCTTGCCGGTGCCCGGCTGGCCGTGCAGCAGGATGAGCCGGCCGTTCACGTCGGCCGGGGTGATCGACATCAGCCGGTCGAGCGTGGGGCGGACCTTGGCCGAGTAGTTCTTGCTGATCTCCGTCCAGGGCTGCGCCGTGATCGGCTTCTCCGAACGGGTGCCCCCGTGCGTCCCGCGCCACCAGAAGCCCATCTCCACGTGGTCGACGTCGGGCGCGGCCTCCTCGGCCCCGGCGATGCTCTCCGCCAGCACCGACCTGGCGAGGTCGTCGCTGATCGCCGTCACGCTGACGGTCGCGGTGCGGTTGCGGTGGCGTACGACCCGGAGTGTCCAGCCGTCACCCGCGATGAGCCGCGACTCCGAGCCGTCCTGGATCCGCGCGGCCCGCAGCAGGCGCCCCTCGGCGGGGCTGAGCGTGGCCTCGGGGCGTACGCGCTCCAGATTGGCCAGGCGCGACCATGGCTGAGCCCCCGTGGCGAACGGCGACAACGCCAGCGCGTCGATGACGTCGACGGCCGAGTCGGTGTCGTCGAGCCAGATGTTCATCGGGACCCCGGAGGAGTCGGAACTCGTGGACGGCACCTCCCTCATCACAGACATGAAGCTCATGATCTCCTCCACGTGGTCGGATGTCGAAGCATTTGATGGAAAAAGTGCGTCATCCCGCAATCCGTATGGACCGCTTTGATCCTTTGTCGCTACGGGCGCCAAGATCGACCGGTACCTTGTGTCGTCGGGTCAAATCACTCCTTACGCGGAGGTATCGGGGAAGTGTCGAAGGTCACGTTCCGTGAGCGGGTGCGGTACTGGTTCGACAACACCATGTCGAAGGGCACGACCTCGTTGATCGGTTGGCTGGCCGTGGTCTCCGTGGCGCTGATCGCGGTCACCGCCGCGCTCACGCTGTGGCTGGCGCCGGGCGAGCCCGACGGCGTGAGCCACGCGGGCGAGGTGTTGTGGATCTCGCTCATGCACGCGCTCACCCCGAGCAAGGTGGCCAGCGACAAGGGCTCCGTCGCGTACATGACCGTGATGTTCGCCGGGTCGCTCGGCGGCATCTTCATCGTGAGCATGCTCGTCGGCCTGCTGTCCAACGGGCTCAAGCAGAAGGTGGACCGCCTGCGCCGGGGCCGCTCCCGGATCGTCGAGTCGGGGCACACGGTGGTGCTCGGCTGGTCCGATCAGGTGTTCACGATCGTCGGCGAGCTGGTCAAGGCGCACGCCAGCCGGAAGGGCTCGGTGATCGCCGTCCTGGCCGACCGCGACAAGCTCGAGATGGAGGAGGCCATCCGCGAGCACGTCGGCCTCGGCAGGACCCGCCTGGTGTGCCGCACCGGACGGCCGACCGAGCCGCACGACCTCGCCCTGATGAACCTCGCCGAGGCCAACTCGGTGGTCGTGCTCTCCCCGGACGGCGAGGACCCCGACGCCCACGTGATCAAGATCCTGCTCGCCCTGGCCAAGCGCGAGGGCCCGCACCCGCCCGTGGTCGCGGCGCTCACCTCCAGCCGCAACATCGCCGCCGCCCGCCTGGCCGGCGGCCCCGACGTGCACCTGGTCGACTCCGACGACACCGCCTCCCGCCTGATCGTGCAGTCCTCGCGTCAGTCCGGCATGTCCGTGGTCTGCATGGACCTGCTCAACTTCGACGGCGGCGAGATCTACATGCGCACCCCGAAGAAGCTTATCGGCGTCACCTACGGGGAGGCCCTGCACGGCTACCAGACCGCCTGCGTGATCGGCCTGCGGCGGCCGTCGGGCGTCGTGCTCAACCCGCCCATGGACACCGTCATCGACGCCGATGACCAGGTCATCGTCATCGCCCACGACGACTCCCACGTACGCCTGGCCGCCGGCAAGCCGTCGGTGGACGAGCCGGCCATCGTCACCCCGCAGGCGCCCCCGGCCCGCGAGCCCGAGCGCATGCTCCTGCTCAACTGGAACGGCCGCGCCGAGCAGATCGTCCGCCACCTCGACGGCTACGTCACCCACGGCGCGGTCCTGGAGATCGCCGCCGACCACCCCAAGGCCGGCACGGACCTCGCCGGCCTGAAGAACCTCACCGTGAACGTCAAGGACTGCGACACCACCGACAGGTTCGCGCTGGAGTCGCTCGGCGTCGGCCTCTTCCAGCACGTCATCGTGCTGTCCGACGACCGCTTCGAGCCCCATCACTCCGACACCCGCACCCTCATGACGCTGCTGCAGCTGCGCGACATGCAGCGCACGCTCGGCGAGCACTACTCGATCGTCAGCGAGATGCACGACGAGAACAACCGGGCCCTGGCCGAGGTCACCGAGGCCGACGACATCGTCATCAGTGACACCGTCATCGGCCTGCTGCTGGCCCAGCTCGCCGAGAACCGGCACCTGGCGGACGTGTTCGGCTACCTCTTCGACTCGCGCGGCTCGGAGATCTACCCGCGCCCCGCCGGCGACTACGTCAAGACGGACACGAAGGTGACGTTCTCCACGATCGTGGAGTCGGCGCGGCGCCGGGGCGAGACCGCCATCGGCTACCGCGACGCCGCGGGCCGCAACGAGCCGCCGCACTACGGCATCGTCCTCAACCCCGACAAGTCCGAGACCATCGCGCTGGGGGAGAAGGACTCCGTCATCGTCCTCGCGGAGCGCTGAGTGGCTTCTCCTTCCGCCGGGGTTACCGTTTGCCTGTGAGAACCATCGACTGGGTCGACGGCGCCATCGAGCTCGTGGACCAGACGTTGCTCCCCGACAAGTGCCTGGTGCTGCGCATCCACACCGTGCACGAGCTCGTGGACGCCATCCGGCGGCTGGCCGTGCGCGGCGCGCCCGCGCTCGGCGTGGCCGGCGCGCTCGGCGTCGTCCTCGCCGACGGCGACCCCGCGCAGATCGCCGAGCTGCGCTCCGCCCGCCCCACCGCGGTCAACCTCGCCTGGGGCGTCGACCAGGCCGTCGCCCACCTGCACGAAGGCCGCGAGGCGGTGCTCGCCGCCGCGCTGCGCGTCCGCGACGACGACATCGCCGCCTGCCGGGCCATGGGCGAGCGAGGGGCCGACCTGCTCGAAGGCGACCGGCTGCGCATCATGACCGTGTGCAACAGCGGCGGCCTGGCCGCCGTCGAACGCGGCACCGCGCTCGGCGTCGTCCAGACGCTGCACGAGCGCGGGCGGCTGGCCGAGGTGCTCGTGCTGGAGACCCGGCCGCTGCTGCAGGGCGCCCGGCTCACCACCTGGGAGCTGGCCAGGATGGAGGCGCCGCACCGGCTCATCGCCGACTCCGCGGGCCCGTACCTGCTGGCCAAGGGGGAGGTGGACGCCGTGCTCATCGGCGCCGACCGCATCGCCGCCAACGGCGACACCGCCAACAAGATCGGCTCGTACGCGCTCGCCCTCGGCGCCGAACGCGCCGGGGTGCCGTTCGTCGTGGTCGCCCCCGAGTCCACGATCGACTCGCGCACGCCGACCGGCGACCACATCGAGATCGAGGACCGCGGCGCCGACGAGATCGTCGCCGTCCGGGGTGTGCGCCTGGCCCCCGAGGGCACCCGGGCGCTCAACCCGGCCTTCGACGTGACCCCGCACGACCTCATCACCGCGATCGTCACCGAAAGACGCGTGATCCGGCCGTAGAGCAAATCCGCGATACACGAGTCCTTTCCGCGTTGGCCACGTTACGCTCAGTGGTCACACAGCGACTCTCGGAGATGACCGTGGCCCTTGACCTGGTGTTGCGGCGCGACTGGAAGGCTCGCGCGCCCCGCGGCGACTACACACAGCTCGACTCTGAATCCGCCAGAGGAGTAAAGGTCCACTACACCGGCGGCCGGGTCGACCCCATGATCGTCACCGACCACGGCGGGTGCGTCGACCTCGTACGCGCGATCCAGGCGTACCACATGGAGCGCAACGGCTGGATCGACCTGGGCTACTCGTTCGTGGTGTGTCCCCATCAGAAGGTGTTCGAGGGGCGGGGGCTGCACCGGCTGCCCGCCGCCAACGGCCCCGGTCTCAACGTCGGCCACTACGCCGTGCTCGGGCTGGTGGGCGAGTCCGGCCTGGTCGAGCCGCCCGACGGGATCCTGCACGGCATCCTGGACACGATCGCCTACATCCGCGAGGAGGGCTTCGCGGGCAAGGAGATCAAGGGCCACCGCGACGGGTACGCGACCGAGTGCCCCGGCGCCCACCTCTACGCCTGGATCCGCAACGGAGCCCCCCGTCCGGGCGTTCCGGTGCGGTGACCAACCGCGGCGATCCTGCCCCGGACCATGCAAGCCCGGGGTTACTGGCTCGGCGACATACCGCCTAGTATCCGAATCATGGAACTGGCAGCGGGGTTCGCGTCCACATCACGCGACGACTGGCGGGCGCTGGCGCTGGAGGTCCTGCGCAAGTCGGGCGTCGAGGCCGGCTCGCCGGAGGAGGCGCTGTCGCGCACGACCTACGACGGGTTGACCGTCGCGCCGCTCTACGACCTCGACGACCTGCCCGGCGACCCGGGCGCGCCCGGAGCGCCGCCCTACGTGCGGGGGTCCCGCGCCGCCGCCGGATGGGACGTCCGGCAGCGGCACGCCGTGCCCGACCCCGAGGCGGTGCCGGCCGACCTGGAGAACGGCGTCACCTCGCTGTGGCTGGTCGTCGGCGACGACGCGATCCCGGTAGACGCGCTCGCGACGGTGCTGAAGGACGTCTACCTCGACCTGGCCCCCGTCGTCCTGGAGGCCGGCCGGCTGACCGCGCGTGCCGCCGACGCGCTGCTCGGGCTGGCCGCCGCCCGCGGCGTCGCGCCGACCGGCAACCTCGGAGCCTCCAGCGCGTACGGGCCCGCCGCGGCGGAGCTGGCCGTGCGCTGCGCCGCGGACTTCCCCGGACTGCGCGCCGTCACCGTCGACGCGACGCCGTACCACGACGCGGGGGGCGGCGACGCCGAGGAGCTCGGCTGCTCGATCGCGCGTGGCGTGGCCGAGCTGCGGGCGCTCACCGGCGCCGGGCTCTCCGCCGAGCAGGCGCTCGGTCAGATCGACTTCCGCTACGCCGCCACCGCCGACCAGTTCGCCACCATCGCCAAGCTGCGCGCCGCCCGCCGCCTGTGGGCCCGGGTCGCCGAGGTGTGCGGCGCCCCCGAGGCCGGCGGGCAGCGGCAGCACGCCGTCACCAGCTCGGCCATGATGACCGCCCGCGACCCGTGGGTGAACATGCTGCGCACCACCGTCGCCTGCTTCGCCGCGGGGGTGGGCGGGGCCGACGCGGTCACCGTGCAGCCGTTCGACGCCTGCCTCGGGCTGCCCGACGACTTCTCCCGCCGCATCGCCCGCAACACCCAGTCGCTGCTGCTGGAGGAGTCGTCGCTCGCCCGCGTGATCGACCCGGCCGGCGGCTCCTGGTACGTCGAGCGCCGCACCGCCGACCTCGCCGAGGCCGCCTGGGCCTGGTTCCAGGAGATCGAGGCCGCCGGGGGCATCGACGCGGCCGCCGGCCTGGTGTCCGAGCGCATCGCCGCCACCCGGGCCCGCCGCGAGGCCGACATCGCCCGCCGCCGCCTGCCCATCACGGGCGTCAGCGAGTTCCCCGACCTGCACGAGAAGCCGGTGCACCGGCGCCCCGCCCCCGTGCCGGAGGAGGGCGGGCTGCCCCGGGTGCGCTACGCAGAGCCGTACGAGCGGCTGCGCGACCTGGCCGACGCCCGGCCCGAACGGCCCACCGTGTTCCTGGCCACCATCGGGCCCCTGGCCGCCTACACCGCGCGCGCCGCGTTCGCCGCGAACCTGTTCCAGGCGGGCGGCCTGGCCACCGAGACCGCGGGGCCGGGCACCGATCCCGAGCAGATCGCCACCGCCTTCGCGGTCAGCGGCTCGCCTGTCGCCTGCCTGTGCTCCACCGACCGGCTGTACGAGCAGCACGCCGCCGCCGTGGCCGCCGCCCTGCGCAAGGCGGGCGCGAGGAGGGTGTGGCTGGCCGGCAGGGGGCATTACGACGGGGTGGACGGCAATCTCCACGCCGGCTGCGACGCGCTGGCCGTGCTCCGCGAGACCTTCGACGACCTGGAGGTGGCCCGATGATCCCCGACTTCTCCGGCATCCCGCTGGGCGACGGGCCGGCCGACGCAGGCCCGGCGCCCCGGCCGGAGGCCGAGGTGTGGGAGACACCCGAGGGCATCGGGGTCAAACCCCTCTACACGGCCGCCGACCTGGAGGGGCTCGACTTCCTGCGCACGTACCCGGGGGCCGCCCCGTTCCTGCGGGGCCCGTACCCGACGATGTACGTCAACCAGCCGTGGACCATCCGCCAGTACGCGGGCTTCTCCACGGCCGAGGACTCCAACGCGTTCTACCGCCGCAACCTGGCCGCCGGGCAGAAGGGCCTGTCGGTGGCCTTCGACCTGGCCACCCACCGGGGCTACGACTCCGATCACCCGCGGGTGGCGGGCGACGTCGGCATGGCGGGGGTGGCGATCGACTCGATCTACGACATGCGGCAGCTGTTCGACGGCATCCCGCTCGACCGCATGTCGGTGTCGATGACCATGAACGGCGCCGTGCTTCCCGTGCTCGCGATGTACATCGTGGCGGCCGAGGAGCAGGGTGTCGCGCCGGAGCAGCTCGCGGGGACCATCCAGAACGACATCCTCAAGGAGTTCATGGTCCGCAACACCTACATTTATCCGCCGACGCCGTCGATGCGCATCATTTCGGATATTTTCGCTTATACCAGCGAAAAGATGCCGAAATTCAACTCCATTAGCATTTCTGGTTACCACATTCAGGAAGCCGGGGCCACCTGCGACCTGGAGCTGGCGTACACGCTGGCCGACGGCGTCGAATACCTGCGCGCCGGCATGGCCGCGGGCCTCGACCTCGACCGGTTCGCGCCGCGCCTGTCGTTCTTCTGGTGCATCGGCATGAACTTCTTCATGGAGGTCGCCAAGCTGCGCGCGGCGCGCCTGCTGTGGGCCAGGCTCGTCTCCGGGTTCGGCGCGAAGAACCCCAGATCGCTGAGCCTGCGTACGCACAGCCAGACCTCCGGCTGGTCGCTCACCGCGCAGGACGTGTTCAACAACGTGGTCCGCACCTGCGTCGAGGCCATGGCCGCGACCCAGGGCCACACCCAGTCGCTGCACACCAACGCCCTCGACGAGGCCCTCGCCCTGCCGACCGACTTCTCGGCCCGCATCGCCCGCAACACCCAGCTGCTGCTGCAGCAGGAGTCCGGCACCACGCACGTGATCGACCCCTGGGGCGGCTCCTACTACGTCGAGCGTCTCACCCATGACCTCGCCGAACGCGCCTGGGCCCACATCCAGGAGGTCGAGGCGGCCGGCGGCATGGCCAAGGCCATCGAGGCCGGGCTGCCCAAGCTGCGCATCGAGGAGGCCGCCGCCCGCACCCAGGCGCGCATCGACTCCGGCCGCCAGCCGGTGATCGGGGTGAACAAGTACCGCGCCGGCGCCGACGAGACCATCGAGGTGCTCAAGGTCGACAACAGCGCCGTACGCGCCCGGCAGCTCGACAAGCTCGCCCGGCTCAGGGCCGAACGCGACGGCGAGGCCGTGCGGCGCGCCCTCGACGCGCTCACCAAGGCCGCCGGTCACCCCGCGCCCGGCCTGGAGCACAACCTGCTCAAGCTGGCCGTGGACGCCGCCCGCGCCAAGGCCACCGTGGGGGAGATCTCCGACGCGCTGGAACGCGTGTTCGGCCGGCACACCGGGCAGGTGCGTACGATCACGGGCGTGTACCGCGACGAGTCAGGCCCGGCCGAGAACATCGAACGCGCCCGCCGGGCGTGCGCCGACTTCGAGCGCGCCGAGGGCCGCCGGCCGCGCATCCTGGTCGCCAAGATGGGTCAGGACGGCCACGACCGCGGCCAGAAGGTGATCGCCACCGCCTTCGCCGACCTGGGCTTCGACGTCGACGTCGGCCCGCTGTTCCAGACGCCGGAGGAGGTGGCCCGGCAGGCGGTCGAGGCCGACGTGCACATCGTGGGCGTCTCGTCGCTGGCCGCCGGTCACCTGACCCTGGTGCCCGCGCTGCGCCAGGCCCTCGCCGACCGCGACGCCGGCGACATCATGATCGTGGTCGGCGGCGTCATCCCGCCCGACGACCACGACGAGCTGCGCGCCGCGGGCGCCGCCGCCATCTTCCCGCCCGGCACGGTGATCGCCGACGCCGCCCTCGACCTGCTGGAGCAGCTCAGGGGCCGTCAGTAGGCCGCCTGTTCGCACATCGTGACCGTGACCGTCCGCTGGAGGGCCACGGGGGCGGTGATCCGCAGCGTGACGCTGTGGGCGCCGCCCGTGCTCCTCAGGGGGCGGGGCGCGGCGAGGAGGCGGCGGCCGTTCTCGCCGATGACCGCCGACGAGCGGGCGACGTCGGCGCCGTCGATGACCCAGGTGTAGTCGAAGCTCGTCGCCTCGCCGGTCCGCCGTACCAGGGCGCGCAGGGTGACCTCGCCGCCGGACCAGCAGACGCCGTCCCTGCTGCCGGCGGGGCGCACCTGGGCGATCGCGAACCCGCCGACCGCGCCGGCCGGGGTGTTCCCGCCGGTCGCGTCGGTGGAGACCGCGCTGGGCGTGCCGTCCGTCCGAGGGCTCGGCGGGGCCGTACGCGTGCCGGTTCGTGGGGGAGTGGTCCCGGGGGGCGCCGTGGGGGCGTCGGTGACGACGGCGAGCTTCGCGGTCATCGAGGTCGGCGTCGTCGGGGTGAGCCACAGGATCGCACCGCCCAAGGCGACCACGCACAGACCGGCGAGCACCGCGACCAGCGCCGTCTTGACCCGCCGCCCGCGCCCCTCACCACGGTTCCCGGCGCCGCCCTCGGCCCGGCCGTCCACGTCGCCGCCCTGCGGCGGTCCGTCACCGCCGGACAGGCCGCCCTCGTGGGATGCGCCGTCGTGGTACAGGCCGTCGCGATGAGACAGCCCGTCACCGCTGTGCACGCCGTCATCGTCCGACACGGCGCCTTTTCGCGGCGCGCCGTCGGCGGGACGCGCGCTCACGTCGGCGTCGTGTTCCACCGCGGTCCCGTGCCCGTCATCCCGCCACCCGGGCGCAGGCACGTCCCGCGCTGCTGCCCCCGCCGGGGAACCCACTGACGCGGCGGGCGCCGTCGAATGTCCCACCCCGGACATCACCGGATCGGCGAAACCCGGCGGCGCGCTGAACTCCGGCGGCTCGGGTGTCCTGGCCGCGGGCCTGCGAGGCGGCGGTCCGTCCGGCCGGCCGGACCCGGCCCCCGGCGCTTCGACGGCGGAGGAGAGGTCGAAGAGCGCCTGAAGCGTCGAGGCGGTCTCCTCCTCACCGTTGTGCACCGCCGCCCCGGTGTGCGGCCAAGGCGGGTCGTCGAGGGGCGGGGAGACGGGTTCCGCCCCGGTGTACGGTGCCGCCCCGGTGTGCGGTGCCGAGACGGTGTGCGGCCCGAGGGCCGCGGCGGTCCGGGGACCGTTGCCGGGCGTCGTACGCGTCGAGGTGCGTCGCGGGAGGCCCGCCTCCGCCGCAGACGCCGAGGAGCGGTGCGGCAGGGGCCGCTCCGCGGTTGCGGCGCCGAGCCCGCCCGCCGGCGCCGCGGGGCCGCGTACGCCCGGGAGGGCCGGGCCGGTGGTCGGGGCGGTGGTCGGGCCGACGGTGGGGACCGGCTCAGCGGTGGTGGGCGGTTCGGT
>NZ_SMKQ01000270.1 GCF_004348995.1 Nonomuraea terrae | reverse complement strand
GGGTGGGGGTGCCGAGTCGGGCGAGGGCTCGGAGGAGGGTGGAAAGGGGGGCGACGCGGTCGAGTTCGGTGGCGCGTGCGTACGCGACCGTCATGCCGCGCGCCCGCGCGAGCCCCGCCGCCTCCTGCAGCAGGCGGCTCTTGCCGATCCCGGCCGGCCCTTCGGCGACCAGGGCTCCGGAGCCTGCCTCCAGCACCTCGGCGACCGCGCTGAGCGCGTGCCGCCTGCCCACCAGGTCCACGTCAGCGATTCTGCCCGTCCGCGAGCCGGGCGCGGACGACGACGTCGTGCAGGGCGTCCCCGGACGTGGCCCGCTCGGGCAGTCGCGACGCCTCCCGCGCCTCCTCCAGCACGGCCGTCATCCGCGCCACGTCCGGCTCCGGGTCCAGCCCGGCGGGCGCGGCGACGTGCTCGGCCGCCCGCTTGGCCGCGACCAGGTCCGGCAGGTACGCGGGCCCGTACTCGTACAGGCGGGTCAGGTCGGCCTCCAGTTCGCCGGTGCGCATGAGGTGCGTGCCCGTGGCGAGCACGCGGAAGGTGTACAGCAGCGGCTTCAGCTCGCCGCTCCTGCCGAACAGCCGCCACTGCGTACGCGCGAACCCGAGGTAGTGGTGGGCGTGGTGCCGGGTCACACATCCGGGGGCGAGCGCGACGAGCTCCTCGTGCACCGGCGAGGACGCCACGACCAGGGGCGACAGCAACTGCTCCAGCACGTAGCCGTTGCGCCCCAGCAGCAGCCGGCAGAACTTGGCCACGTCATGGGTGACGAGGTCCACCTCCACGCCGTCGCGCGTCCACGTACGGTCCAGCGTCGCCGGGCCGTCGCGCAGCCCCGCCACCTCCGCGACCGGCAGGACGTGCGCTCCCCGCAGGTCCACGTCGGAGTCCGCCGAGGGGAACCCGTACAGATGGGCTCCGCTCACCGTCGCGAAGACCGACGGGTACGGCTGCCCGCCCGGGATCTCCGGCAGCCAGCCGGGCAACGCCGTCACAGGAACTCCTTCCGTACGCCGACCAGGAACTCATCCACCCGCTCGCGGTCCGGCAGCGGCGGCAGGACGGTTGGGGCGGCGGCCAGCTCCGCCGACAGGGCCGCCCGCCACGCGTCCACCTCCGCCCACGGCACCTCGCCGCGCCGGATGGCGAGCAACCGCTCCCGGTGCTCCCCGACCCGCACCGACGGCTCGCCGTGCCGTACCAGGTGCAGGCCGCTCAGCAGCAGCCGGATCATGTGCATGGCCTGCTTCCACTTCGGCCGTTCCGGATCGAGGCGGCGGAACTGGTCCTCGGCATAGCCCGCGAACGACCGGTGCGCCCGCTGCGACAGGAACGCCTCCCGCAGGTCGAGCAGCCGCCGCCCGGCGGGCGTGACCACCTCCACGAGGGGCGACCACAGGCACTCGAGAACGGTGGGGTTGGCTTCGAGGGCGAGGCGGCAGAAACGCTCGACCTCCCACGAGAACTGCTCCGGCAGCGGCCCGTCCCGGTGCGTGGGCGGTTTGTCCAACCGCCAGAAGGCGGCGGTGGGGGCCGCGAACACGCCACTCGGTGTCGGAGGCGTCCGTCTCCAGCGCGTACGCACGGGATCCCACCACCACGGAAAGGATCATGTCTTCGCTCACCCGTCATATCTTGCGCCATGGGGGACCGCCTGTTCTGATCGAGAAGTGAGCGGCTACGACGACACCTACCGGCACAGCATCGAGCGGCCCGAGGCGTTCTGGGGCGAGGCGGCACTCGGGATCTCCTGGGACGAGGCGCCCGCCACCGTGTACGCGGACGGGCGGTGGTTCCCCGACGGACGGCTGAACACCTGCTACAACGCCCTCGACCGGCACGTGGCGGCGGGCCGGGCCGGGCAGGCGGCGCTGATCTACGACAGCCCGGTCACCGGCACCACCCGCGCCTACACCTACGCCGAGCTGCTCGACGAGGTGGCGAGGACGGCGGGCATGCTGCGCGACCTCGGCGTGACGGCCGGCGACACCGTGGTGATCTACATGCCGATGGTGCCCGAGGCCGTGGTCGCCATGCTGGCCTGCGCGCGGCTCGGGGCGGTCCACTCGGTGGTGTTCGGCGGGTTCGCGGCCAGGGAGCTCGCCGTGCGGATCGACCACGCCAGGCCCAAGGTGGTGCTCTCGGCGTCGTGCGGCATCGAGCCGGCGCGGGTGGTGGCGTACAAGCCGCTGCTGGACGCCGCGCTGGAGCAGGCCGGGCACGCGCCCGACCGGTGCGTGATCCTGCAGCGGCCGCAGTGCGCGGCCGAGCTGCGCGACGGACGCGACCTCGACTGGGCGGGGGCGGTGGCCGGCGCCGAGCCGGCCGGCTGCGTGAGCGTGGCCGCCACCGACCCGCTCTACATCCTCTACACCTCCGGCACCACCGGCTCGCCCAAGGGCGTCGTCCGCGACAACGGCGGCCACGCGGTCGCGCTGCACTGGAGCATGTCCCACGTGTACGGCGCCGCGCCCGGCGAGGTCTACTGGGCCGCCTCCGACGTGGGCTGGGTGGTCGGCCACTCCTACATCGTCTACGCCCCGCTCCTCGCGGGCTGCACGACGGTCCTGTACGAGGGCAAGCCCGTCGGCACCCCCGACCCTGGGGCGTTCTGGCGGGTGGTGGCCACGCACGGCGTGCGCACGCTGTTCACCGCGCCGACCGCGATCCGCGCCATCAAAAAAGAGGACCCATCCGGAGATTTTGCGAAAAAGCACGATTTGTCCAGCCTGCGCTACCTCTTCCTCGCCGGCGAGCGCCTCGACCCTGACACCTACCACTGGGCCTCCGACCTGCTCGGCATCCCCGTCATCGACCACTGGTGGCAGACCGAGACCGGCTGGCCGATCGCCGCCAACTGCGTCGGCATCGAGCGGCTGCCCGTCAAGCCCGGTTCCCCGACCAAGGCCGTGCCGGGCTGGGACGTGCGCGTCCTCGACTCCGACGGCGGCGACTGCCCGCCCGGCGTCGAGGGCGCGGTCACCGTCAAGCTGCCGCTGCCGCCCGGCGCGCTGCCCACCCTCTTCCGCGACGAGGCCCGCTTCACCCGCTCCTACCTGGAGCGTTATCCCGGCCACTACCTGACCGGCGACGGCGGCCACCTCGACGAGGACGGCTACCTCTACGTCATGGGCCGCATCGACGACGTGATCAACGTGGCCGGCCACCGGCTGTCGACCGGCGCGATGGAGGAGGTCGTCGCCGCCCACCCCGACGTGGCCGAGTGCGCCGTGATCGGCGTCGCCGACTCGCTCAAGGGTCAGGTCCCGATGGGGTTCGTGGTGCTCAAGGCGGGCGCCGAGCGCGACCAGGAGGAGGTCGAGCGCGAGCTCGTCGCCCTCGTGCGCGAACGCATCGGCCCCGTCGCCGCCTTCCGCCGCGCCGTCGTGGTCGCCCGCCTGCCGAAGACCCGCTCCGGCAAGATCCTGCGCGCCACGATGCGCGACATCGCCGACGGCCGCCCGTACGAGGCGCCGTCCACGATCGAGGACCCGGCGGCGCTGCCGGAGATCGCCGACGCCATGAAAGGGACATGAGATCGTCTCGCGAAGGCGCCTCCGCAATCGGGGCTTACGACGCATGATGGGACATCCCCAGTCCCCCGGGAGCAGGCCATGATCGAGACCCCGAGCTACGCCGACGCCCTGAGGATCCTCGGCTGCAAGGACGGCAGGCTCGTCAAGGTCGTCGGGTTCGCCTCGACCGCGGCCCGCACCGGATACGCCCTGGCCGGCAGCGGTCAGCTGGCCACGACGAGCCTGCGCGACATGCGCGAGGCCATCGTGGCCTTCGGCGAGGACGTCGTCCGCCGCATGCCGGAGCCGAGGCGCGGCGTCGACCGGTTCACCCGCACCCAGCGGCTGGCCGCGGCGCACGCCGTCATCGTCGTCTCGGCGTACTTCGAGGCGCTCGGCGAGGCGCGGCTGCCGTTCACGCTGGAGCGGCTCGACCGCGGCGAGACGATCTCCCGGGGCGTGCCCACCCGCGAGAGGTTCGCCCGGCTGGTGGCCGCGCTGCTGCTGGAGCGCCTGCCCACGCCCGAGCCGCACGTGCCGTACGCCGACACCCGCAAGGAGGTCGAACGCGTCTTCCGGCGCATGTCCGAGGCCGTGGCCGGATACGTCGGCGGCCTGTCCGTCTGGGACGAGCTGAGCGCCGACGAGCGGCTCCTGCTGCCCCGCGTGCTCGCCGAGGGACCGCCCGCCCGGGCCCTGCGCACCTACGACGAGGACTACCGGTCGCTGACGCTCGACAGCCACGAGTTCGGGGTGCGCAGCCTGGTCACCGAACGCCCCCAGCGGGCCACGGCGCTGTCGCGGGCCGCCTGGCTGCTGGCCGAGCTGGCCCCGCCCCGCGTCGGGGACCAGCCGCTGATCCACCGGGTCAGGATGGCCGCCAACGCCCTCGACCAGCCGCTGCTGCTGGCCGGCAAGCTCCCCGAGGACGTCTCGCTGCCGCTGCTCGGCGAGGGCTACCTCAGCCCGCGCTGCCGGGTGGCGGAGCTGACCCGCGAGTCCGCGCCCGCCGACCGGGTCTGGTGGGAGGAGCGGCGGCTGCTGCCCGACCCGGAGGCGTTCCTGGTGGGTCACCTGACCTCGTTGCGGGCCACGCAGGCGCCGCTGCTCGTGCTGGGCGAGCCGGGCTCGGGCAAGACCAAGCTGACCGAGGTGCTCGCCGCGCGCCTGGCCCGCTCGGAGTTCCTGCCCATACGGGTGGAGCTCGGCGGCGTACGCGCCCGCGCCGGCGTCGCCGAGCAGATCGAGCAGGCCGTCGCCGCCGTGCTGGGGGAGAAGGTCGCCTACGCCGACCTCGTGGCGGCCGGCGACGGCGCGATGCCGGTGATCCTGCTGGACGGCTTCGACGAGCTGGTCCAGGGCGGCGTCCACCGTTACGACTACCTGGAGCGGGTACGCGAGTTCCAGGCCGCCGAGGCCGGCCACGGGCGTCCCGTCGCGGTGATCGTGACCAGCCGCACGGTGGTGGCCGACCGCATCCGCTTCCCTCCTGGGCTGCTCGCGCTGCAGCTGCGGCCGTTCGACGACGACCAGGTACGCCAGTGGCTCGACATCTGGGACCAGGCCAACCGCGCCCTGCTCGCCCGCCGCGACCTCAAGCCCCTGACCGCCGAGGCGGCGCTCGTGCACGGCGAGATGGCCCGCCATCCGCTGCTCCTGCTGCTGCTCGCCCTCTACGACGCCGGCGGCAACGCGTTGCAACACGACCACGGCCCCCTGGCCCGCTCCCGCCTGTACGAGGTGCTGCTGCGCGACTACACCGAACGCGAGACCGGCGGCGCCCATCGTGTGGCGATCGACCAGGAGCTCGTCCTGCTCGGCGCGGTGGCGCTGTCCATGCTGGCGCGCGGCAGCCAGGTCATCACCGACGAGGCGCTCAACCGGGATCTGCCCGCCCTGTGCCACGGCGGCGAGGAAGACCCCGGCGAGGACGAGCCGCGCGTCGACTGGGCGCGCCGGGCCACCGAGCGGTTCTTCTTCGTCCGCCGCAACGGCCACGCCTTCCTGCACTCGACGTTCGCCGAATTCCTGGTGGCCTGGCTGACCCTGTACGCCGTACGCGACCTCGACCGGCGCCGCCGCCTGGTCGGCGACGAGCCGCTGGCCCTCGTGCAGGCCGTGGACGACGACCTGCTGTACGCGGTCACGTCCCACTCGTGCCTGGCCGAGCGCGGGCCGACCGTCGGGTTCATCCTGGAGCTGCTGGAGGAGGTGCCCTCGGCGGTGCGCGCCCGCTGCGCGGACCAGCTGGCCGGGCTGCTGCGGCGTTCCCTGCACGAGCGGCCGCGGCGGCACTTCACCGGGTTCCGCCCGGTACGGCACACGATGACCCGCCGCCTGGCCGCCTACTCCGCGAACCTCACCCTCCTCATCGTGGCCGCTTCCGAGCAGCCGGTCACCGTCTCGTCGATCCTGCGCGGGCCCGACCATCTGGAGCGGTGGTCGTCGCTGACGTACCTGTGGAAGGGACAGCTCGGGCAGGAGGGCTGGGACGGGCTCGTCACCGCCCTCGCGGCCCGCCGGATCATGGCGGACGGCGTGGAGGACGTCCTGCTCGGGGCGGACGCGGACGCCGGCGCCATGGGAGACGTGGTCGTCGCGGTCGCCACCGGCCACACCCCCCGTCACCGCAGGCTGCTCGACCTGCTGCTGCGGGCGGTGGGGGAGGGGCGGTCACTGCCGTACCGGGAGCGCGCCGGCATCCTGGAGGAGCTGCTGCGCACGGCCGGCGTCCGCACGCCCGCCCTGCACCGGGCGCTCGGCGCGCTGTGGCGCGAGGAGGGGGCCGACCGGGCCGAGCTGCGGCCCCTGCTGGAGGCCCTGCTCGCCGACCCGGCCGACCGGCTCTCGACCTGGGACCAGCTCGTCAAGGCCGGCATCCCGGAATCGGCGCTGTGGGAGATCCACCAGGACGCCCTTCTCCCCGGCGACCCGCGCCGCCTCGACTGACTCCCACCGGGCCCTTGACTCCACGCGTGCGTGCTGCCCGGGGCGGAGGGCCGGCCGTAGCGCCCGGACGACGGATGTCATGCCGGCTCGGCGGGCAACTCCACTGTGATCGTCAGGCCGCCCTCGTCCCGAGGGCTCGCCGTCACCGTGCCGCCGTGCGCGTCGGCGATCACCCGCACGATCGACAGGCCGAGGCCGCTGCCCCGCTCCGAGCCGAGCCGGTCGCCGTGCAGCCGCCGGAACGGCTCGAAGATCGTCTCGATCTCGTACGGCGGCACCTGCAGCCCGGTGTTGGCCACCAGCAGCTCCACCCGGTCGGCCCGCCGCCGCGTCGTCACCCACACCTCCCCGTCGGGATGGTTGTGCCGGATCCCGTTCTCCACGAGGTTCTGCACCAGCCGCTCGACGAGCACCGCCTCGCCCGCCGTCGGGGCCGGGTCGAGCAGCTGGTGCACCGTCACCTGCCGCCCGGCCGCCTCCTGCGCCGCCTGGTCGAGGACGTGCTCGGCCACGTCCGACAGGTCGAACGGCCGGCGGTCCAGCACGGCCCGCTCGCCCTCCGCCAGTGCCAGCAGCCCGTCGATGAGCCGCTCGTTCCGGGCGTTGACCAGCAGCAGCGACTCGCCCAGCCGCTTGACGTCCTCGGTGGCGTCCTGCCGCCGCACGGCCACGTCGACGAGCGTCCGGTTGATCGTCAGGGGTGTGCGCAGCTCGTGGGAGGCGTTGGCGACGAAGCGCCGCTGCCCGTCGAACGCGCGCGCCAGCCGCTCCAGCATGGTGTCGCAGGTTTCGGCCAGCTCGCCGACCTCGTCCCGGGGGCCCCGGTGGCCGATGCGCTCGGTCAGGTCGTGGCTCTGGGCCACCCTGCGCGCGGTCTCGGTGACCTTCCTGAGCGGGCGCAGCACCAGGCCCGACGACCGCCAGCCGAGCCCGAACGCGGCGGCCGTCCCGGCCCCCACCGCGATCCAGCCGAACGTGCGCACGTCGCCGAGGACGTCGTCCTGGTAGGTGCTCCGCACGCGCATGGCGAAGCCGCGGGCGAGCTCGTACCCGTCGGAATACCGCGGCGCGTAGTACAGGTGGTGGTCGCGCGTGACCCGGACGAAGTCGGGGGTGAGGAGCGAGCCCCGGTATTCGAGACTCGACCGTACGACGAGATAGAGGCCGGCCACGACCAGCCCGGAGAGCACGAAGAACACCGCCGCGCAGGCCAGTGCGGAACGCAGGCGCACACTCATGGGATGCGATACCCCGATCCCGGCACGGTCACGATCACCTGGGGCTCGCCGAGCTTCTTGCGTAACTTCACCATCGTGGTGCGCACCGTGTTCGTGAACGGGTCCGTGTGCTCGTCCCACACCTTCTCCAGCAGCAGCTCCGCCGAGACCACCGCCCCCTGGGCCCGCAGCAGCTCCGCCAGCACGCCGAACTCCTTGCGCGCCAGCGGCACGTACCGGCCGTCGCGGAACACCTGCCGGTGCGCCCGGTCCAGCCGCACCCCCGCCCGCTCCAGCATCGGCGGGTCCGCCGGCCTGGACCGGCGGCCCAGCGCGTGCACCCGCGCCACCAGCTCCTCGAACGCGAACGGCTTGGGCAGGTAGTCGTCCGCACCCAGGGCAGCCCCGCCACCCGTGAGCGGACGTCGCCCGCCGCGGTCAGCATGAGCACCCTGACCAGCCGGCCGCGCTCGACGACCGCCCGGCACACCTCGTCCCCGTGCGTCCCCGGCAGGTCACGGTCGAGGACGAGCACGTCGTACTCGTGCACGCCGAGGCGCTCGAGCGCCGCGTCGCCGTCGTAGGCGACGTCGACGGCCAGCGCCTCGCCCCTGAGACCCTCGGCGATCGAGTCGGCGAGCATCCGCTCGTCCTCGGCCACGAGAACACGCACCCGTACCCCCAAGACAGACGACAAAGAGCCACCAGTGTGGACCAGATCGCATAACGCGCGCATAACCACTTTCGGTGACGCCGGCGTTATCCGCCACCGGCTGAACTGCCTCCCCACGGCCGGGATCCGCCCGGCCCGCGTCTCAGGGGGACGCATGACAGCCGTCACGACGCGGCCGCACACGGACGGCCCCGTCATCGGGACGCCCACGCGGCATCGGGCGCTCTGGTGGGTGCTGATCCCGGCCGTCGCACTGCGGGTGCTCGTCATGCTGGGCTACGACACCGCCCAGCTCTACTGGTACGACTCCTTCACGTACCTGGACGCTGCCGTCCACCTGCGCCCGCAGGGAACCTTCCACCCGGCGGGATACTCGTGGTTCCTCTGGCTGCTGCGGCCGTTCAGCAGCGTGGAGCTGATCGCAGGCGTCCAGCACGCCCTGGGGGCCGGCGTGGGCGTGATGGTCTACGCGCTGTTGCGCCGCTGGTCGCTGCCCGGCTGGGCGGCGGCAGCGGCCGCCGTGCCGGTGCTGTTCGACCCGGCGTTCCTGCGCCTGGAACACGCCGTGCTGTCCGACCTGCAGGTGATCGTCCTGGTGACGGCGGCCCTGCTGGTGCTCACCTGGCGGCCCGAGGTGTCCGTACGGGCGGCCGCGGCGGCCGGCGTCCTGCTCGCCCTGGCGGGGCTGACCCGCACCGCGGCCGTTCCGCTGATCGGCGTGGCCGCGCTCTGGCTGCTGGTACGCCGCACGCCGTGGCGCAGGACCGCGGCCCTGCTGCTCGCGGGCGCGCTGCCGCTGGCCGCCTACGCCGGCTGGTACGCCCAGCACCACGGCAGATTCGCCCTGACCGGCTCCGACGGGGTCGCCCTGTGGGCCCGCACCATGACCTTCGCCGACTGCTCGATCGTCAAGCCGCCGCCCGCCGAGGCCGCCCTCTGCCCGAACGGCACCGTCACCGACGCCGCCTCCGAGTACGTCTGGCACCCCCGCTCCTCGCTCAACCTCCTGCCCGGCGACCGTTTCTCCCACAATGGGCCGGCCCGGTCGTTCGCCCTGCGGACGATCGCCGCCCAGCCGCTCGACTACCTGCGCGAGGTCGTCCGGGACACCTCGCTGGCCTTCACCTGGGAGCCGGTCGCCCACCCGAAGCGGGTGCGTGCCCATACGTCGTTCCCGCGCGGCGCGTGGCCGCTGCCCGAGCAGCACGCCCTCATCGGCGAGGTCAGACGGGAGTACGACCCCGACATTCGCGGCATGCGCTCGGTGGAGCCGTACGCGTCGATCCTGGCCGCCTACCGGTATCCATGGCTGCTCCACGGACCCCTGCTCGCCGTGCTGCTGGTGGCGGGCGGGCTGGGCGCGCTGCGGCGGCGCGGTGCGGCGCTGCTGCCATGGTCGCTGGCGATGGTCCTGCTCGTCGGGCCGGTCGCGGCGCTCGACTTCGACCACCGCTACGTCGTCCCCGCCATCCCGCTGGCCTGCGTGGCCGCGGCACCCGCGCTCCGGCACGTGGCGTCCGCCGTCCGGCGCGCGGCGTCCGCCGTCCGGCGCGCGGCGTCCGCCGTCGCGAGGAGGGTCGCCTCCCGCCGGGCCTGACGCACCGAATCACCTGCGTCCGCCGTACCCGGGTACCGCGGCGGGAGTATCGCCCTGCGGGGAAGGGGCGCACTACCGTGCAGGTGTGAAGACAATGGCCCTGGTTTGCGTCATGGCGGTGGCCGTTTTCTTCTCCACGTTCATGGCCTACGGCAACCAGCCGGCCGCCCGGCCCCTCGACCCGCTCGGGTATGCGCTGCTGGCCGCCACCGTGCTCGGGCTGGCGTGGTGGCGCAGACGGCCGGAGGCGGCGCTGGCCGTGTCCGCGGGGGCGGCGGCGGTGATCTTCACGTTCGGGTACGCCATCGCGC
>NZ_SMKQ01000026.1 GCF_004348995.1 Nonomuraea terrae | reverse complement strand
TCTCCAAATGATGTTTGGAAACTTCGTCCAAGCAAAACCGTCAAACAATCTCTTTGACGAGGTGTTGCATGAAAATCATGCACTGGCTTTTAACACACTGTTGAGTTCTCAAGAAACGGACGCGTACTTCCTCACCAGAACCACTCTCGTGATCCCCGCTCGGAGGCGTTCATTTCGTCTTTCGTTGTGGCTTTATTCTTTCAGCCGTTCAAGTTCCTGTCAAATTGACCGGACTTGCTCGATCTGCGGGAATTAAGCCTGCCCCCTTTCGGGGACAACCCCTCTAACTTACCAGCCGTTCCGAAGTGGTTCGTACCGTCAACGGATTAGCCTGAAGGTAGTGGGATTTGCCCGGCATCTTCGAGGCTCCAGGAGCCCTGTTGATCGCCCTGCGGGAAGCAACTCTAGCAGCCTGACGCGCCTACTCAGGCCCACACACGTAATCCCTGGGTCCTTCCCTCCCCACCTAACCCTCAAACCTCTGCCACGAACGTCCATACGGCGGCCCCGGGACAAGCCGACGGCAAGTCATCCGCAATCGCCTCCCGGTACGAATTACCTACGAGCAGACTGCGCTCTCGGAGGTGGCCGCCATGACCCGCTCGGAGTTCGACGACATCCGTGCCTTCCTCGCCGACGACACCACCGACGCGGGTGACGTGCTGGCAGTCGCCCGGACTCTGGTCGACGACCTGGAGCACTCACACCTGCGCGAGGCGGTCCTGCGTACCCACTATCTGCGGTTGCTGACGGCGGCACGGGCAACGATGGCGGCCGAGCTCCTGGAGGCGTCCGATCCGCTGGCGTTCCTCAGGCATGAGCTGTCCGCGCGCGGCCAGTTGCCGGAGGACGGTGAGACGGCGCAGCGCATCCTCTCCGACGCCCGTGCGGCGGCCGAGTTGCTCGCCAATCTCGAGAACCCTCCGCCGCGGCCTCCGCGCAACCTTCGCCTGCGCCGCTGCGTCGGCACGGGCCGGCGGCTCCCCCACTGATCTCGTTGCCGCCCGCTGGCGGGATGACAACTTCGGACATACTCCACCTTGGCGGGCCAACTGCCAGACTTTCGCTTATGTGGCAGCGGGGGCTGAATTGGGCGGCAATCATCCTGGTCGGGATATTTGGCGTGATGTGGGTCGGCGTGGTGATCTACGCGGACCACGGATCGTCTGTCTGGATGCGGATCGTTCAGGTGGTGTTCGGAGTCACGCTGCTGGGGTGGGCCGTTCAGAAGGCCGTCTGGATGGTCATGCACGGCATGAAGCACCACAGTGGCTAGACAAGCGTTCTACTCCGGCTGGAACCGGTAACCCATTCCGGGCTCGGTGAGCAGGTGGACCGGGTGGGCGGGGTCGCGCTCGAGCTTGCGGCGCAGCTGGGCCATGTACTGCCGTAGATAGTGGGTCTCTTTGAGGTAGTTGCTGCCCCAGACCTCTGTCAGCAGCTGGCGCTGAGTGACCAGCTTGCCGGGGTTGCGCAGCAGAGTCTCCAGGAAGTGCCATTCCGTGGGCGTGAGGTGCACACCTCCTGAGATGGTCTTGCTCGCGAGGTCGACGACGTGGTCGCCGACCCGTACGGTGACGTTCTCCTCTGGCTGCCCCGTGCGGCGGGTCACGGCGCGCAGCCGCGCGAGCAGCTCGTCGATGCTGAACGGTTTCGTCACATAGTCGTCGGCGCCGGCGTCGAGCGCGTCGACCTTGTCGGTGCTGTCCGTACGCCCCGACAGAACGATGATCGGCACGGAGGTCCAGCCCCGCAGCCCCTCGATGACCTCCACCCCGTCGAGGTCGGGCAGACCGAGGTCGAGGATGATCAGATCGGGATGCCACTCGGCGGCCAGGCGCAGCGCGGTGCCGCCGTCGGGGGCGACGGCGGCCTCGTAGTGTCTGGCGGCCAGATTGATCCGCAGGGCACGCAGCAACTGCGGCTCGTCGTCGACCACGAGCACCCGCGTCATGCGGGCCGCCGCGGAGTGCACGTCTGTCGGCGGATACGGAGCCGGCCTCGGGCTCTGTCTCCCATTCCTCCAGATTACGGCTGGTACGGCGGCGCGACCCCCCAGCCCCAGTGCGGGACCGGCGCCTGGAGCGGAGGCGTGGCGCCGGGCTGGGAGTTGTGCCGCGCCAGCCTGGTGCCCCATTCGATGTAGCCGGCGAACGCGGCCCTGAACTCGGGGTCGTCAGGAAGCCCTGCCTCGTCGGCGGCGTCCAGGAGCAGATTGACCCATCGGCGGCGCTGCGGTTCGGTGATCGCCTTGCCGAGGTGGTGGCGCAGCATGACGGGGTAGCCGCCGCGCTCCTTGGTGTAGCGGTCGGGACCGCCGAAGACCTCGCTGAGCCACATCGCCACGTATTTCGGGTGGTCGGCGTCCATGTGCGCGAACAGCGGCCCGATCAGGTCGTCCTTGACCACGCTGCGGTAGAAGATCTCGGTCAGCCGCTCGAACGCCTCGGCGCCCCCGGCCCATGCGTACAGTGTCGGCACTGTGTCGTCAGTCACGTAATCATGTAATCATCGCCGTGAATCGGCGGAAAGGCCCGTGGGCATACAAAAAGTCCCCGGCCGCCGGATGATCCGGTGACCGGGGACTTCTGCTTGGTAGCGGGGACAGGATTTGAACCTGCGACCTCTGGGTTATGAGCCCAGCGAGCTACCGAACTGCTCCACCCCGCGTCGGTGTGTACTTCTTCATCCTACAGGCCCGAGAGACTGCTCTGACCATGGTCCAGCTTCCACGTGAAAGGCCCGGTTTTCCGTCTCCGGATCCCCGGGCCTTCATCGTGGTAGCGGGGGCAGGATTTGAACCTGCGACCTCTGGGTTATGAGCCCAGCGAGCTACCGAACTGCTCCACCCCGCGTCGTCGTGCTTTGCAAGCCTATCGGCGACAGCGGGGTATGCGCAAACTCAATGCGGTTATGAGGTGCCCGTGGCTCCGGCCTGTGACCCTGTGGGCACCGGTGACGGGCTGCCGGACGCGGGCGGCGTCGCAGGTGGCGTGGCCGGCGGGGTAGCCGGCGGCGTGGCCGGAGGAGTCGCCGGTGGCGTGCCCGTGGGCGACGGGCTGGGCGACGGCTGCGCCTGCTGCGCGTTCGCGCCTTCCAGCGCCCGCAGCGACTCGTCCAGTCGCCGCTGGGCGTCGCCGTAGGCGTCCCAGTCGGGCGGGCTGGCCTGCAGGGCCTTCTGCGCGTCCTCGTACGCCTTCTTGGCGTTCGCGATCGCGGTGTTCAGCGCCGTGGCGGCCTGGTCGGGCCGGGCCTCGGTCTCCTGCTCGTCGGTGGGCTGCTGCTGTTGCTGCTCCTGCTCGGTGCCGAAGACCTGCTGGAGAGCCTCGTCCAGCGTGCGGCCGACACCGATCTTGGAGCCGAACGACACCAGCACGCGCTGCAGGATCGGGTACGGCTCCTGCCCGCCGCCCGCGGCCACCTGGATGTACACCGGTTCGATGTAGACCAGGCCGCCGGCGTACGGGAGAGTCAGCAGGTTGCCGTAGCGGACCGACGAGGCGCCGACGCCGAGCAGGTTGAGCTCACCGGCGAACCGGCTCTGGAAGGCGTTCTGTGCCTGGCCGGGACCCGGGATCGGAGTACTGGACGGCATCCGCAGGATGCGGATCTGACCGTAGTTTCTGCCCGCCGCGGAGTTGACCGCCATGAACGCCGCCAGGTTGGGTCCCTGTCGCGGCACGAACGTCGTCGTCAGCGAGAACGTCGGCGTGCCGCCCGGCATCGTGGTGGTCAGGTAGTAGGGCGGCTGCTTGATGTTGCGGTCGCCCTGCGTCGGGTCGCCCGGGACGTTCCAGAAGTCCTGGCCGCTGTAGAAGGCGGCCGGGTCGGTGATGTGGTAGCGCGACAGGGTGTAGCGCTGCACCTTGAACAGGTCTTCCGGGTAGCGGACGTGCTGGCGCAGCTCGGCGCTCATCTCGGAGGCCGGGCGGATGACGCCGGGGAAGGCGTTGCTCCAGGTCTTGAGCACCGGGTCGTTGTTGTCCCAGGCGTAGAGCCGGACCGTGCCGTCGTAGGCGTCGACCGTGGCCTTCACCGAGTTGCGGATGTAGTTGACGTGGTCGATCGGCTGCTGGGCGATCACCCGGCGGTCGGTGGACGTGTCGCGCGTCATCTCGCCCAGGCTCTCGCTCTGGGAGTACGGGTAGTCGTTGGACGTGGTGTAGCCGTCCACGATCCACTGGATGCGACCGTCGACGATGGCCGGGTACGGGTTGCCGTCGAGGGTCAGGAACGGCGCGGCCTTCTGGACCCTGTCACGCGGGTTGCGGACGTACAGGATCTTGGAGTTGTCGTTGACGTCGCCGGACAGGACGATGTTGGCCTCGCCGTACTTGGCGGCGTAGAGCAGGCGGTTGAAGAACGAGCCCACGGGGACGCCGCCGGCGCCGGTGTAGGTGGTGTTCTTCTGGCCGGTGCCGCCGGTCTCCGGGTAGTCGAGCTCCTGCGGCTGTTGCGGGTTGCCGCCGGCGATGACGTAGTCGTCGCCGATGGAGCTCTCGCCGTAGTAGACGCGCGGTTCCTTGAGCTTGGTGCTCTGGACCAGCGGGCCGGTGACCGGCATGTCCTTCGCGTCGTAGGCGGGCAGGCCGCTGGAGTCGACCTGGTTGCCGGGCGCGGCGACGAAGCCGTAGCCGTGGGTGTAGACGAGCGCCCGGTTGATCCAGTTGTCCTGGCCCTGGGGCGGACCGGTCAGCTCGCGGATGCCGACGATGTGGTCGATCAGCTTGCCGGTGCCGTCGGGGTAGCGGTCGACGTCGAGCGGGTCGGCGAAGCTGTAGAAGCCCCTGATGCGCTGCGTCTGCTCATACGTCGAGGAGACCAGGGCAGGGTCGAGCAGGCGCACGCCGGACACCGAGGTGTCGCCGTTGGCCTGAACCTTCGTCGGGTCGGCCTGCGCGTTGTAGGTCTCGACCTCGGTCTTGTCGACGCCGTACGCCTCGCGGGTGGCCTCGATGTTGCGCTGGATGTACGGCGCTTCCTTGCCCTGCTGGTTCGGCTTGACCTGGAACTGCTCGACCAGCGCCGGGTAGACGCCGCCGATCAGGATGGCCGAGAGCACGAGCAGGCCGAAGGAGACGCCGGGCAGCATGCCGCCCGAGCGGAAGACGCCGGCGAAGAACAGCACGGCGCAGATCAGCGCGATGATCGCGAGGATGGTCTTGGCCGGCAGCACGGCGTTGACGTCGGTGTAGGACGCGCCGTGGACGAAGCCCCGGTCGGAGAAGACCAGACCGAACCGGTCCATGAAGTACGCGATGGCCTTGAGCAGCACGAAGACGCCCAGCAGCACCGACAGGTGGATGCGGGCGGCCTTGGAGGCGTGCACGCCTGGGGACTGCAGGCGGAAGCCGCCGTAGAGGTAGTGGGTGATCGCCGACAGCACGATCGAGATGATCACGGCGGTGAACAGGAAGTTCAGCACCATCCGGATGAACGGATAGTCGAACATGAAGAAGGCGATGTCGTAGCCGAACTGTGGGTCCTGCCTGCCGAACGGCGCGCCGTTGATGAACTGCAGCCACGTCTGCCACTGCCCCGCGAACGAGGAGCCCGCGAAGAGCGCGAGCAGCCCCATGCCGACGATGAAGATCAGCTTGCGGTGGGGGTCGAGCGCCATGCGATAGCGGTCGGCGCCGCTGCTGCCGCCGAACATCGCGGGCCCGAACATCGGCCGCGTACGGAAGGCCAGCAACATGTTGCCGCCGGCGATGCCGACCATCAGCGCCGCTCCGACGAGGAACAGCACGATCTGGGTCAGCAGCACGCCGGAGAAGACCGACGTGAAGCCGGTCGAGTCAAACCACAGATAGTCGGTATAAATGCCCGAGAAAAAGAAAAACAGGGCAACGATCACCACGAGGGCGATCACCACAGGAAGAATCAGTCGCGGTCGGCGGGGCAAGCGCATTGCCCTGCCGGCTCCTGGGGTCCGGAAGCTCAAGGCCAACCCCTCGTCGTAATGAAGAAACGGTCCGTGTCTGGCAACCTACACCGCTGTGCCAGCCCTACGACTAACGCACGACGGTCGCCAGAAGTTTCATCCGGCCTCACACGAGGGTACATTTGCGTTTCCCGTGCGCAGCGCGTCGAGCGCCTGGACGGCGCCGTGCAGCGTGTCGGCGCGTACCAGCCACAGGCCGTCGGGCACGGCGCGCACGGCCTCGGCGCAGTTGTCGGCGGGCGTCAGGAAGATCGTGGCGCCCGACTCCTTGGCGCCGACCATCTTCTGCGCGATGCCGCCGATCGGGCCGACCTGGCCCGTCGAGTCGATGGTGCCGGTGCCGGCGATCTTCTTGCCGCCGGTCAGCGCGCCCGGCGTCAGCTTGTCGACGATGCCGAGCGAGAACATCAGCCCGGCGCTGGGCCCGCCGACCTCGCCCACGCTGATGTCGACGTCGAACGGGAACTGGTAGGCGGCCCGCATCTCCACGCCCACCAGGGCCTGCCCCTCCTCGCCCGCCACCGTCGGCACGGAGACCTCGAGCTTCTCCTGACCGCGGGTGATGCCGAAGGCCACGGTCTCACCCGGTTTGTGTGCCTTGACCGTGTCGCCCACGACGTTGACGTCGGTCGCCGGCTTGCCGTCGACGGAGTCGATCACGTCTTCCGCGCGCAGCTTGCCGTCGGCGGGACGGCCCTTCTGCGTGGTCGCGACGGTCACGACCATCTTGTACGGGATCTTCAGCTCGTTGAGCGCGGCGGCGGTCGCGGTCTCCTGGGAGTTGCTCATCTCGACGGTGTTCTCCTCCTCGACCTCCTGGGCGGTGCGGTCGGGGGCGAAGATGGTCTCCTCGGGGACCACCGCGACGGAGGGGTCGATCCAGCCGCGCAGCGCCGTCAGCAGATCGATGCGGGCGCTCGGGCCGCCCTGGTAGGCGACCGTCACGAGACTCAGCGCGCCGCTGGTCGGATAGGTCTGGCGATCCTTGATGGAGATGACCGGCTTCTTGTCGACCTCGCCGATGGTGTTCTCCGTCGGGCCTGGGCTCAGCACGACGTACGGGACCGGCTGGAACGCGCCGATCACCCCCAGCGCGAGCACGAGGAATCCCGCGATCAGCAAGGTGAGGGCGCGTGGTGACATGTCGAGAAGCTTATTCGCCGGCGCCGACCCACTCGGTCTCGCCGTCGGCGAACACCTGGTGCTTCCAGATCGGCACGCTGGCCTTGAGGTCGTCGATCAGCCGCCTGGCGGCCTTGAACGCCTCGTCGCGGTGAGGCGCGGCGACGGCGACGATGACGGCGGTGTCGCCCAGCTCCAGCTCACCCACGCGATGAACCGCGGCCAGCGCCGTCACGGGGAAGTCGGCGGCGACCTTCTCGGCCACCTGCCGCAGCTCGGCCTCCGCCGTCGGGTGCGCCGAGTAGGAGAGCCGGGTGACGGGCTTGCCGTGGTCCTGCTCGCGCACGGTGCCCACGAAGAACGTGGTGCCGCCCGCTGCGTGGTCGCCGACGGCGGCCAGCACTTCGTCGACGGAGAGCGGGGTGTCTCGTATGCCGAGCAACCGGATGACGTCCACGACAAAAAGCCTAACCTTTACTGGCGCCGCTTCTTACGAACCTGGCGGACGATCGCGGCTGTGCCGATGACGGCCACGGTGGCGCCGGCGGCCGTGAGGGTGGCCTCCTTCACGGGCAGGCGCCTGCCGACCACGGTCGTGCGGTTCTCGCCGCGCAGCTCGAGCAGCTGCTCGAAGGCGGCCTCGTTGGTCCACGCCGGCTTCCATCCGGCCTCGCGCAACGTCGTGCAGTCGACCACCCACGGATAGACGACGTAGTGCAGGTCGGTCGCGGGGGCCGGGGTGACGCCGAGGCGGTGCAGGCGCTGCGCCGTGCCGAACGTCAGCCCCGCCGGGAGCTCCAGGCTGCGGATGCCGGAGAGCTCTTCGACCTTCTCGTGCTCGATCCAGCCGTCGGAGCCGACCGCCACCACGCCGCTGATGTCGCCGCGGGCGGCCAGCTCAAGCACGGAGAGCAGGTCGTCGATGTGGCAGAACTGCCAGTGGGGGCTGCAGCCCTTGACGGTCAGGAGCCTGGGCGACTCGAAGTGGCGGGTGATCACCGTGTCGACGCCGGGCCCGACGACCGCGGCCGGGCGCAACACCGTCACCTCCAGGCCGGGGTGGCTGCGCAGCGACCTACGAGCCACGGCCTCGATCTCCAGGAAGTCGCCGACCACGCCGGTGTCGGGCTCGGCCGCCACCGGGGCGTCCTCGGGCAGCGGCACCTCGTTGTCGGGGGCGGCGCCGTACACCATCGCGCTCGTCACCAGGACGACGCGGCGCACGCGGGCGGCGGCGCAGGCCGTGAGCACGGTCTGCGCGGCGCGCAGGTTGTAGGCCCGCCGTTCGGCCGGGTCGGAGTCGACGGCGTAGTCGCCGGCCAGATGGACCAGGACGTCGATGTCGGAGATCCGGTTCGCCAAGAGCGGATCCCGTACGTCGATCTCTCTCCAGGTGGCCTCCGGGATGTCTCCACGCTGCTCGTCGATGGCCACCACCCTGCGGAAATCCGCGGAGGATACGAGCCTCGAGAGCAGCTCGCGGCCCAAGCCGGAGGCGGCTCCCGTCACTGCGACGACGGGTTGGCGCGGGCGTTTCGAGGTAGGCACCAGGTCCTCACTTTGCACTGATCCGCCGTAGGACGACTAACGTGGCGGATGTGGACTCCTCCATCCTGCACGAGGTAGAGCGGTGACTGACCTGCCAGGTCGCGAAAACGACCCCAACGAGAACCCGTTCGCCATGTTCGGCAACCCTGAGCAGATGGCTCAGGCGATGCGCCAGTTCGCCGACATGCTGTCGGCGCCTCAGGGTTCCGGCCCTGTCAACTGGGACATGGCCAAGAACATCGCCCGGCACTCCGTGGTCGCCCAGGGCGATCCGAGCGTCATGGAAGGCGAGCGCCGCCAGATCGTCGACGCGCTCAGTCTGGCCGACCTGTGGCTGAACGAGGCGACGACGCTGCCGAGCGGCGTGTCGAATCCGCAGGCCTGGAGCCGTTCCGAGTGGATCGAGAACACCATCCCGGTCTGGCGCAAGCTCTGCGAGCCGATCGCCGAGCGCATGGTCGAGACCATGGGCGGCGCACTCGGCGGGTCCGGGCTGCCCCCGGAGGCCCAGCAGATGGCCGGGCCGCTGATGGGCATGCTGAAGCAGATGGGCGGCATGATGGTCGGCCAGCAGATCGGGCAGGCCATCGGCTCGCTGGCGCGCGAGGTCGTCGGCACCACCGACATCGGGGTTCCGCTGTCCGACAAGGCCGCGCTGCTGCCCGGCGGCATCGCCTCCTTCAGCGAGGGCCTGGAGATCCCGTCCGACGAGATCCGGCTCTACCTGGCGCTGCGCGAGGCGGCCCACCACCGGCTCTTCCAGCACGTTCCGTGGCTGCGTTCCCACCTGCTGGGCGCGGTCGAGGAGTACGCCAGGGGCATCACGGTCGACACCTCGGCGCTCGAGGAGCAGATCCGCGGCCTCGACCTCAACAACCCCGCGGCCATCCAGGAGGCGCTGAGCGGCGGCGGCCTGCTCAAGCCCGAGGAGACCAAGCGGCAGAAGGCCGCGCTGGCCCGGCTGGAGACGATGCTCGCCCTGGTCGAGGGGTGGGTGGCCACCGTGGTCGACCGCGCCGCCGCGGGCAAGCTGCCCTCCGCGGGCGCGCTGGCGGAGACCGTACGCCGGCGGCGGGCGACCGGCGGGCCGGCCGAGCTGACGTTCGGCACGCTGGTCGGGCTGGAGCTGCGGCCGCGGCGGCTGCGCGAGGCCGCGGCGCTGTGGCGGGCGCTGGAGGAGGCGCGCGGCGTCGACGGGCGTGACGCGCTGTGGTCCCACCCCGACCTGATGCCGACGGCCGACGACCTCGACGACCCGCAGGCGTTCGTCCGCGGGGAGACGGCCTGGGACATCTCCCAGCTGGAGGCCAAGCCCGACGAGGGCGAGGGCGACAAGAGTTGAGCCTGCACGACGACGCGGTCGCGGTGCTGTCGGCCTGGGCCGCGCCCACGCCCGAGGAGGAGGCGCTCCGGGCCGAGTTCCTGGAGCACCTGCGGGCGCACGACGACGCGATGTTGCGCGAGTGCGTCCCCGGGCATCTGACGGCCACGACGGCCGTGCTGTCGCACGACGGCGCACAGGTCCTGCTCACGCTGCATCCGAAGGCCATGAGGTGGCTGCCGATGGGCGGTCACTGTGAGGTCTCCGACGCCTCCCTCGCGGCGGTCGCGCTGCGCGAGGCGTGGGAGGAGTCGGGGATCTCCGGGCTGGAGCTGCTGCCCGGGCCGCTCGCGGTCGACAAGCACTCCGTGTGGTGCCATCCGCCGCAGTGCTGGCATCTCGACGTCGAGTACGCGGCCGTGGCGCCGCCCGGAGCCACGGCCGTGATCAGCGACGAGTCGCTCGACCTGCGCTGGTTCCCCGTCGACGAGATTCCGGAGCCGAGCGACGAGGCCACGCGGCGGCTGGCGAAACGCGGGCAGGCCGCCATCGGCTCGCGGCCCCTTGGCTAGAGTCCACTTGCGTCGTTCCAAAAGGGGGGCCTAGTGGAGACTTCTGCCGTTGGCGGAACGATCGTGACACCTGTCCGCAAACGCCGGAAGTTTCCCGCGGCTCTCACGTGGCTGGCCGTGACGCCGTTCGCCGCGTGGGCGATCGCACGGGTGGCCGGGCTGGAGCGCGGTTCGCTGCCGACGCAGCTCATGACCGCGACCCCGTACGCCGCGGCGGGCTCGCTCGTCCCCCTCCTGATCGCCGCGCTCGGGCGCCGGCGCGCCGCCACCGTCGTCGCGCTGTTGACCACGGCCGCGCTGGGGTTCAGCGTGCTGCCCAGGGCGTTGGGGACGGCGGACGCCGTGCAGGGCCGGCCGTTCCGGGTCATGACGATCAACATGCTGTTCGGCCGGGCCGACGTTGCGACGATCATGAAGCTCATCCAGGAGTTCGACCCCGACGTGCTGAGCACGCAGGAGCTGACCCCGGATGCGGTCGCCGACCTCGACGCGGCCGGGCTCAAGACGCTGATGCCGCACCGCGTGCTGCAGGACGAGTGGAGCGCCACCGGGAGCGGGTTGTTCTCCAAGCACCCGGTCCAACCCCTGACCAACTGGACTCCTCCGCCCGGGCACCGCATGCCCGCCGCGGTGGTGCTGCTGCCCGGGGGCGAGCCGATCGAGTTCATCGACGCCCACCCGTACCCGCCGCTGGGTCCGCAGGTGAACGACTGGAACGCGGCGCTGGCGGCGCTCCCCTCGGCCTCGCCTCAGCGGATCCGCGTCATCGCGGGCGACTTCAACGCCTCCCTCGACCACGCCGCCCTGCGCGCGCTGCTGTCGCGCGGCTACAAGGACGCCGCCGACCAGGTGGGCGCAGGGCTGATCCCGACCTGGCCGGCCAACAAGCGGGTGCCGCCGATCATCACGATCGACCACGTGCTGGTCGACCGGCGGGTCGGGGTGAAGGAGGTCAGCGTGCGGGACGTGCCGCGCACCGACCACCGGGCCGTGCTGGCCCGGCTCATCGTGCCCTGATCAGGGCCCTGGTGTTGTCCCAGCCTTCCAGGCCGGGGTCGAGTCGGGCGACGTCGTCGGCGCTGCGCAGGCGGTGCCAGCCCGGGGTGGTCGCGACCCTGCGCGGGCCGGGGGCCTGGGCGCGCAGCGCGCCCACCACGTCGTCGGCGTCGAGGTCGGGCTCGGCCCAGTCGGGCGCGGGCAGCGCGCAGGCGAGGGCGACGGCTCCGCCGTTCTCCGCCGGGCAGACCGTGATCTCGGCCCTGCCCAGCTCCCTGAACAGCTTGCCGACCAGCAGCGGCGGCAGGTCGGGGGCATCAGCGCCGATCACGGCGGCCTGGTCGGCGTGCAGGCGGGCGAGCACGGCCTTCAGCGGCTCGGCGTCGTCGATCGTGACGATCTCGGTGCCGGGCCAGACGATGTCGTCGAGCCCGGAGACGCTCGTGACCAGGACAGGCGTGACGAGGTCGAGGCCGGCGGCCATCTCGTACGTGTCCTCGGCGATCGCCGCGAGGAACGTCGCGGGGTCGACTCCCGGGGGCGCGGCCTGCGCCATGGTGCGGCGTACGAGGACGGCGACGACGCGCTTCAACACTCCTCCGGCGCCGTGTGGGCGGCGGCAGAGAAGCCTTCGAGGAACCCGCGGGCCCGCTCGGCCTTCGGGTACTGCTCCACCAGCTTCCAGAACTTCGGCCCGTGGCTCGGCACCAGCAGGTGGGCGAGCTCGTGGATGATCACATAGTTGATCACCCATTCGGGCAGGCCCTTGAGCCTGGTGGAGATGCGGATCGTGCCGTTTTCCGGGGTGCAGGAGCCCCAGCGGTGCTGCTGGTTGTCGACCCAGCGCACGCTCGCGGGATCGGCCTCGCCGTCCAGGTATTTGGCCGACAACTCCCTGGCCCGCTCCAGCAGGGCCTCGTCGGTGGGCCTTCGTCGGCGTTCCTTGGCGGCCAGCCGATCCAGCATCCGGCTCACCCATTCATCCGCGTCTTCGCCGCTAAGCCAGGCGGGCAGGAGCACGATCGTCTTGTCGCCGTCGCGGTAGGCGGAAACCGTACGCCGGCGACGAGAACTGCGACGGACCTCGACTGTCTCGGGGGGCACATATGCACGGTAGCCGAGACTGGCGAAATTCCACAGGGGGCGGACGTTGTTTCTGCTGGTCAGATGATTAAGAGCCGGTGAATTTGGGAACGCGCCTTTCCCGATGTGCGGCAAGGCCCTCGATCATGTCGGCGGAGGCCATGGTCACAGGTTGGGCCAGGGATTCCCACCGCAGCGCTGCTTCCAGGTCCTGATGGTCTTGGTTCAGAGCGACTTTGGTGAGCCTTGTGGCAATGGGTGCGTTCTGGGCGATCTTCGTGGCGATGTCCCGTACGTGCGACATAAGGTCATCTTTGGGGAAAGATTGATTTACTAGACCTTTAACTTCTGCGTGCGATCCGGACAGGATCCGGCCCGTCAGGAGCATCTCCCGCGCCAGCCCGGCGCCCGCCCGCCGGGGCAGCAGGTACGTGGCCGCCATCCCCGGGTGCAGGCCCAGCGACGTGAACGGGGCCAGGAGCTTGGCGTCGTCGGCGGCGTACACGAGGTCGCAGGCCAGCGCCAGGCACAGGCCCGCCCCGACCGCGGGGCCGTTGACGGCGGCGATCGTCGGGATCTCGAGCTCGGTGATCGCGAGCCAGTCACGGTAGAAGGCGAGCATGCGGTCGCGGAGCTGGGGAACGGGCTCGACGCCGCGTTCGCCGAGCCACGACAGGTCGCCGCCGGAGGAGAACGCGCTGCCGGCGCCGGTGACGACGAGACACCTGGCCTCGCGGTCGGCGGCGAGGTCGGCCATGGTGGCGCGCCAGCGGGCGGTCATGGCGTCGGTCATGGCGTTGCGCATGTCGGGGCGGTTGAGGGTGACGAGCACGACTCCGTCGTCCGTACGGTCAACCAAGATCTCGTCCATGCCCGGAAGCGTAACCCTGCGGACTCCGCCCCTCCCAGGGCCGTCTGGTCAGGAACGGGACGAGCAGTCCCGGCACCGCCTTCTCCGCGAATCGCAGCCCCTCGCCCATCAGCACGTCCTTCACGTGGTACGCGCCCCGCCCGCCCGGCGTGGTGGCGGTGACCCGGCACAGCGTCGCACGGCGGTGCCAGGCCCACTGGGTGACCGTCCAGCCGATCACGCCGCCGCGCCTCAGCGCGATCGTGCGGCGCTTCAGGCTGCCGTGCCGCGTGACCAGGTAATTTCCCGTGATGCCGTGGCCCAGATTGCGGTAGCCGTCGCGGGCGAACAGCAGGCCGCCCGCCCACACCGCGAGCGCGCAGATCCAGCCGGCGTGGACCAGCACCGGCCCCAGCCACAGCCCGAGACCGGCCGGCACACCGCCGAGGCCCGCACCGGCGAGGAACGCCCACCTGATCCGCCGTGCCAGGGCATGCCGGGTGTGGGGGACGAGGCTCACCACCTGCCCCGGATCGTCGTCCTCGTGCAGGACCTCGGCGGCCACCCGGTGCGACTCGCCGATCGGGGCGGGCGGGAGCAGCACGCTGGTGTTGAACGTGTCGGCCTCGTCCTCGGCGCCGCCCGCGCCCGTCGCCACGGCGTAGGTGTAGGCGCCTCCGCCGAGCCGCAGCATCAGCGGCTCCGCGACCTCCACGCCGTGCAGCCGTTCCTCCTCCAGCGTCGCCGACCGGGTGACGAACAGGCCCCGCGAGGCCCGCAGCCCGCCGGACGGCTCCCGGACCAGCCGGAAGTCCCACCAGGTCTCGGCGTACCAGCCGAGCGCGCCGATCGCGCCCACCAGCAGCAGGCCCAGCACCGCCAGCACGCTCACGACGAGCGGATCCGCCTCGCCCAGCCTGTCGATCAGGTACGGGATCAGCACGTGGTCAGGGTCGTAGCCGAGGATGTCAAGGGTTTCGTACGTCGCGCCCAGCGCGCTGAGGCCCAGCACCGGCGAGGCGAAGGACAGCGGCCCGAATCTCAGCCACCGCCGGTCGAAGCGCGCGATCGTCTCGTCCGCGCCGTCGCCGTCGCGTCGGACCAGGCTGGCGCGCAGGGTCTGCGCCTCCGCCCGCCGCAGGGCGTTCAGCGACACGGCCGCCGCCTTGGAGGAGGACTCCCGGTGTCCCGTTCCGACGCGTACCACGGCCAGGCGCAGCAGGCGGTGCATCGGGTCGGCGGTGAGATCGACGCTGCGTACGCGCCCGCGTGGGATCGACCGGTGCCGGCGTACCAGGAGGCCTGTCTTCAGTTCGAGGTGCTCGGCGGTCAGCCGGTAGCGCGTCTTGGACCAGCGCAGCGCCTCGTACGCGATCACCGAGACGAGCGGCACCGGCACCGGCGCGACCAGCCACCAGGGCGCGTCCCGCCACCACATGACCGCCAGCGTCACCAGCGCCAGGCCCGAACCCACAAGGCCACCACCCCGATGGTCCGGGCGTCGAGCCGCCGCCACTCCGTGCCTTCCAGAGCTTCTGTCATGCGGCATCACCGGTCTCCGCCTGGGCTTTTCCGCCAGGTCCGCCACCACGTCCTGCGCCAGGCCGTGGTCCAGGCCCTCGATCCGCAGCGGGCCGGCCGCCGACGCCGTGGTGACCACCACCGTGGACAACCCGAACAGTTGTTGCAACGGCCCCCGTACCGTGTCGACCGTCTGGATCCGCGTCATCGGCGCGACCCGCCACTGCTGACGCACCGCACCCATCCGGCGCGGGTGAACACCGCGTTCTCCGTGGACTCCCAGCGGTGCACGCGGTATCGCCATGGGGGCATCACGATCGCGTACGCCGTTCCGGGCACGCCGATGATCGCCGCAGACAGCAGCAGCCACGGGCGAGCCGGCGGGATCAGCCAGGCCAGCAGCACCAGGACCAGCACCGGCGGCAGGACCGTCACCAGGGCCTGCGTCAGCCACCACCGTGTCGCCCGGGGGTCGCTGGGGCGGCGCGGCGGGCGTAGGACCAGGTCGGCGGAGGTCGCGGGGTCGTCGTGGGTCATGGTTGCGGCCATGTCAAAGCTCCCCGGTGCTCGTCGGAGGTCGCGGACTCTCGCCTTCTGACCGGTCGTTCCTTTTTTTGGCCAGGCGGCTAAAAAGTAGCACATGCGGCTAATCATCGTTCTTGGCCATGGATGCGCTGACCCAGGGAACAGGTGCCCGTCTGTCGCTTCGTGAAGACCAGCAGGGATCGCGTCTGTCCACAGGCGGGAGGAGAAGATGAGAGTTGTCCACAGGCGGCGGCGAAGTCTCTCGGGATCTTGCTTCGGCGTGACATCTTTCCCGCCATGAGGCCACGTCTGAAGCCGTCCCTCCGGCGCATCGTGCGGGACGAGCGCACCCTGCAATACGGCGTCCACCCCCAGCGCTCCGTCATGTTGAGCGGCCTGACCAGGAAGGTCCGGGAGTGGGTGGAAGCCCTCGACGGCACCCGCGATCTGGAGACCGTCCTGCGTGAGGCCGCCCGGGCCGGTCTCGACGAGGGTCGTGCCCGTTCCCTGCTCGACCAGCTCGCCGCCCAGGGCGTGCTCCACGACGCCTCCGCCGGCCCCGGCCGCCTCCGCGACCTGCCGCTCGCCGAGAGAGACCGGCTGAAGCCCGACCTCGACGCCCTCGACATCTCCTCCACAGCTCCCGACGGCATGTTCGCGCTGTTCGAACGGCGCAGACGGGCGCGGGTGCGTGTGTACGGGGCGGGCCGCGTCGGGGCGCAGGTCGTCGCCCTGCTGGCCGCGTCCGGGGTGGGCACCATCCGGGTGATCGACCCTGGTACGGCTCAGGCCCGGGACATCACGCCCGGCGGTCTGACATGGGCGGAGGTCGGCATGTCTCGTGAGGCCGGCGCGGTGGCCGTCGCCAGGCGGCTCACCTCAGGCGGCCCGCCACCTCTCATGGATCCTCGTGCCGACAACGCGGTCCGGGACTCACCAGGTGCCGTCGGCGCGGGTGAGCAGGGGTCGCCGTCCCGCCCCACGGCACCACGGACCGCCGCAACGGAAACCGGCCGCACGCCCCGCTCCGCTGGGACCGTGATTGCCCGCCCCGGCGTCTCCCGCGCGGTGCCCCCGCAGAGCGGCAGACCGGACGCGGCTCGCCGTGACACCCATGACGGGGTCGCCGGAACCAGTGGTGCCCTTGGCCTCCCCAAGACCGGCGGCCTCCCGCGTGATCGCGGACGAGCCCAAGGCGCGCCACCCGCCGACGGCCGCGCGCCCACGCGTCCAGAAAACGCCCGAGGCGATGGGCGGGGTGATGGAGGACGGGATCCCAGTGCGCGGCCTGATCGTGGGCGGGAACCTGCGCGGGGGCAGGATGTGCGGCGGGGTGGAGCCGTGGCGGCGAATTCTGACCACGCGGGTCAGGCCGAGGCGCGGGGACGAGGGGAGGCCGTGGAGCCGGCTGTCAACGTCCTGGCTGGTGGGCCGTTTCTCGGGGACAAGACCGACCGGCCCGATCTCGTCATCATCGCGCCGGTCGCCCCGCTCGACGGGCTACTGATCAACGACCTCAACTCATTGGGCATCCCCCACCTGCTGGTGACGGCCTTCGAGGGGTACGGCACCATCGGTCCGCTGGTCCTGCCCGGCAGCACGGCGTGCCTGCACTGTCTCGATCTGACGCGGCGCGACCGCGACCCCAACTGGCCGATGGTCACCGCCAGGCTGGGCGGCTATCCGCCGGGCGAGATCGCCTGCGCCTCGGCGCTCGCGGCCGTGGTCGCGGCGGCTGCCGTCGGCCATGCGCTTGGTCATCTCGATGGCCGGGAGTCCATTGTGACCAACGGCACAGTGGACGTAACGCCTGATTGGCAATGGAAAAGGCGGTCCTGGAGCGTTCACCCTCAATGTCGTTGTATGCGAAACAATCAATATTCGCTAAGAATGGTCATGGCACCTCACCTCGACTGACGTGCTCAGGGGACGACCACGAAGGGGGGAAGCGGATCTCATCGAGGTTCCGCGCATCGATGTGAGCGATCTTCCACGTCGTGCAGTCACGCGTTCGGCCAAGCTGGCCACCCTTCCACTCGGGTTCGCGGGGCGCGCGGCCCTGGGGCTGGGCAAGCGCATCGGCGGCAAGTCGGCGGAGATCGTCGCACAGGAGGTCCAGCAGCGTACCGCCGAGCAGATCTTCAAGGTCCTGGGCGAGCTCAAGGGCGGCGCGATGAAGGTCGGCCAGGCGCTGTCGATCTTCGAGGCCGCGTTGCCGCAGGAGATCGCCGGCCCCTACCGTGCCACGCTGACCAAGTTGCAGGACTCCGCGCCGCCGCTGCCCGTCGCCACCGTTCACAAGGTGCTGACGGAGCAGCTGGGGGACGACTGGCGTGACCACTTCCTGTCGTTCGACGACAAGCCGACGGCCGCCGCCTCGATCGGGCAGGTGCACCGCGCCGTCTGGCGGGACGGCAGGGAGGTGGCCGTCAAGATCCAGTACCCGGGGGCGGGCAAGGCACTGCTCGGTGACTTCTCCCAGCTCGCGCGGCTGGGCAAGATGTTCGGCGCGCTGCTGCCCGGCCTCGACATGAAGTCCTTGCTGAACGAACTGCGTGAGCGCATCGCCGAGGAGCTCGACTACCTCAGCGAGGCCGAGGCCCAGCACGCCTTCGCCCTCGAGTTCGACGGCGATCCCGACTTCCACGTGCCCGACGTGGTGGCGGCCAACGAGATGGTGCTGGTCACCGAGTGGATGGACGGCACACCGCTGTCGCGCATCATCACCGGCGGCACCCAGGAGCAGCGCGACCGGGCGGGGCTGCTGTTCGTACGGTTCCTGTTCTGCTCCCCCGCGCGCGTCGGCATGCTCCACGCCGACCCGCACCCGGGCAACTTCCGGATGCTCGACAACGGCAAGCTCGGCGTGCTCGACTTCGGCGCGGTCAACCGGATGCCCGACGGCTATCCGAAGGTCTTCGGGCAGCTGATGCGGATCTTCAACCAGGGCGACATGGACACCGTCATGGCCGGTCTGCGGCGTGAGGGCTTCATCCGCGAGGACGTCGACATCGACCCCGACGCTTTGCGCGCCTTCCTGGCTCCGTACGTGGAGCCGACGGCGGTGGAGGAGTTCACGTTCAGCCGGGCGTGGCTGCAGACGCAGGCGGCCAGCGTCGCCGACCTCCGGCCGACCAACGTGGTCCGGCAGCTCAACCTGCCGCCGTCGTACGTGCTGATCCACCGGGTGCATGCGGCGGGGATCGGCGTGCTGTGCCAGCTCGGCACCACGGCGCGCTTCCGCGACGAGGTCATCCGCTGGGTACCCGGCTTCGCCGACGACCCCGACGACAAACCCCTGCCGATCAGCTGACCTCCTGTCCCACCGCCCCGGTCTCCCGCCGCCCCGGTCCCGGGAGAGCCGACTCCGAAGGAGCCGAACCACCCCGCCGTCTCAGGACCCACCGACCAGTCGCCCAACGCGCTTCAGGCGCCATCGCCAGCCCCCTGCCGCGGCCGGCGCTCGTGGTCGCACACGGTGGCCGCGGCGGGGGTAATGCGGTCATGATGGCGGGATGGCTACCGCGAAGTTCAGCGATGACAAGAGATAGGTCTTCGTCGCTGTCGCATACTTCGGACACCTCGGCACTTCGGGTCCTCTGGTACTTCGCGCACCTTGGCACACCTCGGCACCTCGGCGCTTCGGCACCTTCGCCCTTTGAGCACCTTGCTATCAAGCGCCTCCGGCACCTCCTGCACCTCGGGCACCTCCTCTACCTCGCCGCTTCGGGCACCTCGTCACCTCGGCACCACTTCGCGCCTCGTCACCTCGGCACGACGGCACCTCCGCCCTTTGAGCACTCCGCTATCAGGCGCCTCGGCACCTCCTGCACCTCGCGGACTTCGGCACGGCACTTTGAGCACCTACGGCACTTCGGGCACATCGCGTACTCCGGCACCTCATGTACTTCATGTGCAGAGAGCGGGGTGGGCGTTCGGCACTGTCGGCTGGCTGGTGTGCACGATGTGGATATTTCCCCCCGCAGGCCGAAGAGGGAGCGAACGTGGCGGGGGTTATGAGGCGGAAGTGACACACCGCCCCATGCGCTACCGATCCTTTACTACTGCGTGTAGTGTTGCGGACGCAGACCGTAACTATTCCTGGAGGATGCACATGCGTCGACCTGCCCGCCTGATCGCCGCCGCTGCCGCACTGGCGACCGCAGGCCTGTTCGCCGCGGCCCCTGCCGCGAACGCCGTCGTCGATCCGGTCGCTCTCCTCGAGTGCGTGACCAGCAGCACCACTGAACTCACCACCCTGGCAGTGCCCACGGAGATCCCGCTCACCGGTTGCCTCGCTCCCTGAGCCGGCGTCCCACAGCGGAAACGCGCCGACCTGCCGCCGCCGCCGTGCGATCGCGGCAGGGACCATGCGTGACCAGGTGATCTGATCTGCACGTCCACGCCGTTCGGCCGGGCCCCCGGTTCTCCCCCGTGGACCTACTTGAGCGTTGCGGCGGGCAGTTCGTGGCCGGCAGGGCGCTTCGCTCGCACAGGCGCCCTGCCTCACCACCTTGATCCCAACTGTTCGCTCGTGGTGCACGTACTCGTTGTCGACGGTGGTGGATCCGCCGAACGTGGTGGATCCGCCGAAGGTGGCGGACTCGCCGACGTAGTGGGGCCGCCGAACGTGGCGGATCCACTGGACGTGGTGGGTTCGCTGGACGTGGTGGGTTCGCTGGACGTGACCAATCTGCTGGACGCGGCCGTCCGAGGGCGCGGCCCGGTGATGTCGCCGACGCGATTGCTGCGACGCGGGGTCGCTGGGCCAGGGGAAGGGCCGTTCGACTGCCTCTGATGGCGGCGGGGTGGGGCGCCGGCCGCGGGCCTGAACGCCGTTGCCTATGGGGACAGACCGCAGTGAAAAGAGCAGGGAGCGAAGCGGCCCGGCGTTGTGGTGGAAAGGGAAAGCCGGGCGCTACGGGAGCGCCCGGCTTTCATGGAGATCCTGCGTCGACGCCGGGATCTCCCCTGATCAGAGGTGATGGGCCTGGGCCCGCTGGGTGGTTGCGCCGGTCTGCGGTGAGGCCGTTAGGAGAGGCGGGTCAGGGCTTCCAGGCGGTCATGCGCTTGCTTGACCTTGGCCCGCGCCCGCTGTACCTCGGCTCTCGCCCGCTGGACGCGGCGGACGCGCTCCACGAGGCGGAGTTCGGCCGCCTCCCGGTGGAGGGTTTGTATTCGGTCGTTGACCATTTCATGGATCAGATCCGGCACGGCGAGGCTCCTGGTGTGCTGGTGGTTTCTCATGGGTTCGTTCTCTTTCTGGTGCGTAGTGCGGAAGAGGTCAGGCAGCGACCGGGTGCTTGCGAGGACGCCCGCGCGGACGCTTGCGGGGGACGATCGTCCCCCTGAGGATCAGCTCGCCACCCCAGACGCCCCACGGCTCCTCGCGCTCGAGCGCGCGGGCCAGGCAGGCCTTCTGGATCGGGCAGCCGCCGCAGAGTGCCTTGGCGAATTCGACGTCCTCCGGCGACTCTGCGAACCACAGGTCAGGGTCGGTACGACAGGGGATCTTGGCTTCGTCGATCAGGTCCATGATCGTCTTGGCCCCCATCTGCTTCTCCTTTTGAATCGATCTGGTGATCTTGGTCGGGCACCTCGTAGGTGGTCGGGGATCACGGACAAACAAGAAGGCCGCGGATCCTGTGTGCGGATCCGCGGCCTGGAGGCTGCTGCTGTGCCGGTCAACTTATGACCGGAGCATCCCTCCAGGGTTGCGGACCGCACAGTCCACCCTTGGTGAGCTGGCTGGCCGGCAGTGCGATACGTGCGATGTAGACAGGAGCGGCTTCCGTCACGGCGGCGAAGTGCTGACGCGAGGAGAAGGCGACGGCCTGGCTACGGACAGGGCGCTCCTGCCGCAGCTTGGCGGGGCCATAGACGGGCCTCACCGAGTCACGGCATGCGGAGGCGAGCCACATCGTGGCCGACATCTTGATGCTGATCACTGGGACTCACCTCCACTCTGGGATCGTCGGGCAGGACTTGCCCGACTCGCTTGACCTTGACCCTAAACCGGGAAGCCTGGAAGGGGCAACATATTTTCTACCTGCGATTTCGTGTCGATCTCCGCTACTCGCGGCAGCGGAGATCGCACTACTTGATCGGCCGGATCATGGCCTCCTGGACGACCGAGACCACGAGCTCACCCGACGCGGTGTACATCTCGCCACGCGCGAGCCCCCGCGCCCCCGCCGACCACGGCGACTCCTGGGCGTACAGCAGCCACTCGTCGGCGCGGAACGGGCGGTGGAACCACATGGCGTGGTCGAGCGAGGCGCCCATGATGTTCGAGGCGCCCCAGGCCATGCCGTGGGCCAGCAGGATCGTGTCGACCAGGGTGAAGTCGGAGGCGTACGCGGCCAGCACGACGTGCAGCAGCGGGTCGTCGGGCAGGTCGGCGTCGTAGCGGAACCACACGTTGGTGTTGGCGCTGCGCAGCTCGGGATTCTGGAACGCCTCCCAGGTGAGCGGCGAGGCGTAACGCGCGTCCACCGGCCGGGGGCGGGCGAGCATGTCGCGCAGCGAGGGGTTCTCGCCCACCAGCTCGTACATCCGGTCCTGGAACGTCGGAAGCGTCTCCGGGTCGGGCACCTTCGGCATCCGCAGGGCCTGGTGATCCACGCCCTCCTCGGGGATGTGGAACGACGCCGACATCGTGAAGATGGCCTTGCCGTGCTGGACGGCCTGGATGCGGCGGGTGGTGAACGACCGCCCGTCGCGCAGGCGCTCGACGTTGTAGACGATCGGCACGGACGGGTCGCCCGGGCGGATGAAGTAGGCGTGCAGGGAGTGCACGTTGCGGTCCTTGGGGACGGTACGGCCGGCCGCGACCAGGGCCTGGGCCGCCACCTGGCCGCCGAAGACGCGCTGGATGCGCTCTTCCGGGCTACGCCCCCGGAAGATGTCGAGCTCGATCTGCTCCAGGTCGAGCAGGTCGAGCAGCTCCTTCAGCGCCTCGTTCACGTGTCTGTCCCCTCCATGCCGTCCCGTACTGGGACAAAGTCTGATTTTTCGCCTCTATGCCCCTGAGGTGGGATGAGGCTTAATAATTCCCCCCTGCAGTTTCGCGGTTGTTACGCGCGAGTAGGTAATCGGGGTGGCCTAAGCACGGCAGAGGGCGAGCACTGCGTCGCCGTAGCGGTCGACCTTCACCTTGCCGATGCCCGCGATGGACAACAACTCCTGCTCGGTCACCGGCGCGCGTTCGGCGATCGCCTGCAGTGTGACGTCGGTGAACACGACGTACGGCGGCACCTTGGCCTCCTTGGCGGTGGCCGTGCGCCAGGCCTTGAGGCGTTCGAGAAGGGCCTCGTCGTAGTCGGCGGGGCAGGTCGAGCAGCGGCCGAGCTTCTGCTCGGCCGCCGCTCGCAGCGTCTTGGCGCACACCCGGCAGCTGACCGGCGCGGCCACCCGGGGACGTTCGCGAGCAGGCGCGGTCATGCGCGGCGGCGCGGAGACCCGCCCGGTGAGGCCGTCGAGGAAGCGGGACGGGCGGCGGCTCTTGCGGCCCCCCGGCGCGCGGGCGAGGGCCCACGACAACGACAGGTGCTCGCGGGCGCGGGTGACGCCGACGTAGAGCAGGCGGCGTTCTTCCTCGATCTGCTCGGGGGTCTCGGCATAGATGATCGGGAGCATGCCGTCGGTGAGGCCGACGAGGAAGACGGCGTCCCACTCCAGGCCCTTGGCCGCGTGGAGCGAGGCCAGCGTGACGCCCTCGACGGGCGGCGCGTGCTGCTCGGAGGCGCGGCGCTCCAGCTCGGCCACGAACGCGGGCAGGTCGGCGCCCTGGGCGGCCATGTCCTCGGCCAGGTCGGCCAGGGCCTTGAGCGACTCCCACTTCTCCCGGGCCTTGCCGCCGCCGGAAGGCGAGGCGGTCAGGCCGATGCCGGCCAGGATGTTGTGGACCTCCGCGGCCAGGGGCTCGCCGGCCGCCGAACGTGCCGCGCCGCGCAGCAGCACGACCGCCTGGCGCACCTCGGGACGTTCGAAGAAGCGCTCGGCACCGCGCAGGACGTACGGGATGTCGGCCTTGGCCAGGGCCTCCTCGTAGGCCGCCGACTGGGAGTTGACGCGGAAGAGCACGGCGATCTCGCGCGAGAGCACGCCCTTGTCGAGCAGTTTCCCGATGGCCCTGGCCACTCCGGCGGCCTCGGCGGGCTCGTCGTCGTAGTCGGAGAACACCGGCTTGGGGCCCTCGGGGCGCTGCGCCACGAGCTCGAGCCGGTGCGGCGACCTGCTCTTGGCGATGACGAGGTTGGCCAGGTCGACGACCTGGGGGGTGGAGCGGTAGTCGCGGATCAGCTTGATGACGGCGGCGTCGGGGTGCTCGACCGCGAAGTTCGTCAGGTAGCGCGGACTGGCCCCGGTGAAGGAGTAGATCGTCTGGTTGGGGTCGCCCACCACGCAGATGTCGTCGCGCCCGCCGAGCCAGGTGTCGAGCAGCAGCTTCTGCAGCGGGTTGACGTCTTGGTACTCGTCGACCACGAAGTAGCGGTACTGCTGGCGGATCTGCGCGGCCACCTCCTGGTGCTCGGTCATCACCGCCGCGGTCAGCTCCAGGATGGTCTCGAAGTCGAGGAGGTGGCGTTCGCGGCGGATCTGCTCGTACGCGTCGTAGAGGGCGGCCAGCTCGTCGGCGGGAAGGGGCGGCGTGCGGTGGTGTTTGGCCGCGGCGGCCGGGTAGTCCTCGGGGCCGATCTGGACGACCTTGGCCCACTCGACCTCGGAGGCGATGTCGCGCAGCTCGGAACGGTCGGGGCTGCGCCGCAACCGCCGGCACGCCTCCCCGAGCACCGGAAGCTTCGACTCGATGACCGAGGGGGCCTCGCCGCCGATCACCCGCGGCCAGAAGTAGGTGAGCTGGCGCAGCGCCGCGGCGTGGAACGTGCGGGCCTGCACCCCCGGGGCGCCGAGGGCGCGCAGGCGCTGGCGCAGCTCGCCCGCGGCGCGTGTGGTGAACGTCACGGCGAGCACGCTCTGCGGCTCGACCACACCGCTGCGGACCGCGTACGCGATGCGGTGGGTGATCGCCCTGGTCTTGCCCGTGCCGGCGCCGGCCAGGACGCACACCGGCCCGCGCACGGCCTCGGCGACCGCGCGCTGCTCGGGATCGAGACCGACCAGGACGTCGTCCACGCTGTTCACCCGTACATCCTCCCAGCCTGCCGGCGGTCAATGACTCTTTATTCTGGCAACATGCGGGCGGAGGTACGTTCATAGCGTTCGAGATGCGAACAAGTGCTCTCTTCCCCCACAATGGGGCCCGACCAAATGCTTGTGGGGAAAGGAAGCCCGTGCGAACAGCGGTTTTCGTGAGCGCCCTCGCGCTCGCTGCCGTCGTGCTCACTCCCGTCGCCGCGAGCGCGTCCAAGGAGCCGACGCCGGCGCCCACGGTGGACTATCCGGTCGACGTCAACGGCCTCGGCGGGCTGGCCCTGGAGACCGTCCCGTACGGCTCCCACAAGCGTCAGACGATGGACGTCTGGTGGACGCCCGACGGGCAGGAGCGGCCGGGGGTCTTCGTCATCCACGGCGGCTGGTGGTCCAGCGGCGACAAGAAGTCCATGAAGGAGATCGCACGCGGCTACGCCGACATGGGCTACACGGTCTTCAACCTCAACTACCGCCTGTCGGGCGACGCGGCCTGGCCGGCACAGCGCGCCGACGCCGTGGCGGCGATCGCCCTGGCGCGCAAGAACGCCGACCAGTGGGCGTTCGACCCGGGCAACTACGTGGTGGTCGGGTTCTCCGCGGGGGGTCACATCGCGGCGGCCGTCGGCACGTACGGCGACGGCATCAACGGGCTCAAGGGTGTGGTGGGCATGTCGCCGATCATCTCGCCGCTGCGCGCCTACTCCGACGGCGAGAAGACCACCGACGCCGCCAAGCGCAAGCTGCGCACGGCCGCGATCAAGCTGGCCGGCTGCGGCGCGCCCAAGGGCAAGTGCTCGCGGGTCTGGGCCAGCATGGAGGTGGCCTGGCACGCCAGCGCGAAGGACGCTCCGATGCTCACCGTGCACTCCGACAAGGAGTTCGTGCCGCCGGTGCAGAGCCAGCTGCTGAAGAAGATGATGGGCCAGGTCGGCGTGCCGGTGACCGTCATCACGGCGCCCGGCGTCAACCACAGCACGGAGGTCTACCGCGAGCCGGGCATGGCCGAGCGCGTGCAGGCGTGGATCGCCGGCCGCATCGGCTAGACGCCCATACGGGGTATGGGATTAACGGCGATCGTCGGGTTGTTGCACCCAACGCCCGTTTTCTTGACCTTGGAGGGTATCCCCAACATGGCGCTCACCGTTTACAGCACTACCTGGTGCGGCCCTTGCAAGCGGCTCAAGTCCCAGCTGAAGCGCGACGGCATCGTTTTCGATGAGATCGACATCGAGAAGGACCCGTCGGCCGCCGAGTTCGTGATGAGCGTCAACAACGGCAACCAGACGGTGCCCACCGTGGTGATCGACACCCCCGACGGGCGTGTGGTGCGGACGAACCCCTCCGCCCTCGAGGTCAAGGCGCTCCTCGGGGTCTGACCCCTCACCAGTCGCCGACGAGCTCGCCGCCGTACCAGGTCTCGATCAGGCGGCGGGCGATCGACACGCGGGGCGGCAGGCGCAGCTCGCCCGAGCTGAGGGCCTGCGCCAGCTGTTCCCGCGTGAACCACCGGGCCTCGGCGATCTCCTCGGCGTCCGGCGTGAGCGTGGTGGTCGTGGCGTCGGCGAAGAAGCCCAGCATGAGGCTGCGCGGGAACGGCCAGGGCTGGCTGCCGAGATAGCGCGGCCGGGTGACGGTGACGCCGACCTCTTCTGCGACCTCGCGCACGACGGCGGCCTCCAGCGACTCGCCCGCCTCCACGAAGCCCGCCAGGATCGACAGCCGACCCTCCGGCCACTGCGGGCCGCGGGCCAGCAGGCAGCGGTCGGCCTCGTCGCGAATGAGCATGATCACTGCGGGGTCGACGCGCGGGAAGTGCTGGCTGCCGTCATTCGGGCAGACCCGGACGTGGCCGCCGGACTGCATGGTGGTCATGGCGCCGCAGCGCGGGCAGTACTGGTGGGTCGAATGCCAGGCGTCCAGCGCGACGGCGAAGACCAGCAGGCCCGCGTCGCGGTCGCCGAGCAGGCCGCCGGCCTGGCGCAGCCCGGCCGCGACCGGCTGCCCATCGGGGGTGTCGCGCAGGCTCATCGGGACGGTCACGCGGCCGTTGACGTCGCCCTTGGGGATGCCCGGCAGCGGCGCGACCACCGCGAAGTAGGCGACCCCCGCCTCGACGCCGAGCAGGAAGCGCGGCCCCGGCGGGGCCTCGGCCGTCGTGTAGAGCACCGCGTGCACCTCGTCGCCCGTGCGCCGCACCAGCGTGTGACCGTTGTCGATCACGAGCACCCGCGTCGCCGGGTCGGACCAGGCCCGCTCCAGCCACTGCTCGTCGGCCCGCAACGCCGACGACCTGTCGATGGTGCCGCGTGCGAGAAGCAGTGGTCCGATGAGTTGTCCCTCCGCGGTCGTCTCCACTGGCCGCCCCCTCCCAGAAGTCCCCTGTCATCCTATGACCACCCGGTTAGCCGCCGATTACGGTATCCGGCCCCCGAGACGATCTCCGTGAGGCTAGGATGCGTCGAGTTAGGTTAGCCTTACCTGATCTCCGGGGGTGCTTTCGCGTTGCGGCTCTACCTGACCGCGCTCAAGCCGACCGACTCGGTGACGGACGGCTTCCTGCCCGCGGCGCGGGCGCTCGGCTGCGAGGTGACCGTCCTCACCGACCGGCCCGAGCGGCACCCGGGGGCGGTGGGCTGCGACGTACGCGACCCGCGCGCCCTCATCGACGCGATCGAGCACCTGGGCAGGCCGGACGCGATCTTCTCCAACTCCGACCACCTGCAGGCCGAGACCGCGCTGGCCGCCGACTACTTCGGGCTGCCCGGCAAGGACTGGCGGGCGTGCGCGGCGGCCAAGAACAAGTTCCTGATGCGCCGCAGGCTCCGTCAGGCGGGCGTCGAGGAGGTCTACTCCGTACGGCTGGGGCCGGGCGACCCGGTGCCGGAGCGGGTGCCGTACCCGGTGGTGGTCAAGCCGCGCGAGGGCGTGGCCAGCGAGGACGTCGTGCTCGTCGAGGACGACCTGGCCGGGGCCGTGGCGGACATCAGCAAGCGGCGGCCCGGAGAGGCGCTGGTCGTGGAGGAGTACCTCGACGGGCCGCTGCGCACGCTGGAGACCCTGGGGGACGACTCGGGTCTGCGGGTGCTGGGCGGGTTCGCGACGACGCTGGGGCCGCTGCCGCACTTCGTGGAGGAGCGGCTCGACTGGGCGCCCGACGGGCCGCACGAGCACGTCCTCGCGGCGCTGCGGGCACTCGGGGTGGGGTTCGGGGCCTGCCACACCGAGTACGTCCTCACCTCACGCGGGCCGCGCATCGTCGAGGTGAACTACCGGGTGATCGGCGACCACTGCGACTTCCTGCTCGCCGAGGTGCTCGGCGTGCCGCTGTTCGAGTGGATCCTGCGGGTGCACCTCGGTGACCGGGCGCCCGCCCCTCCCCCGGCGACCGCGTACGGCAGCGCCGTCAGCCTGGTCGCCGACCGGCCGGGCACGGTCAAGGAGGCGCCCGGGCACGAGTCGGCCGAGACCGGCGGCGTACGGCTGTGGCACCGGCCGTTGCGCGCGGTCGGCGACGTCATCTCCCTCACCCACACCAACCGCGACTACCTCGGCGTGGTCCGCGCGGTCGGCCCCGACCGGGAGCGGGTGGACGCCGCCATCGCCGGCTACCGGGCCGCCAAGCCGTGGGTGGTCGAATGAGCGGTCGGGAGGCGTACCTGGCCGCCCGGGTCCTCGACGCGCTGCTGCGCGAGGACTACGGCGGGCTGGCCTCCCGGATGGCGCGGACCAAGGACGGCGTCGGCGTGACGCTGGCCGACGGGCGCTGGGTCCGCCTCGTGCCTGGCCTGCTGTTCCAGGACTTCGTGGTCGCGCCGGACGAGCGGCTGGGGCTGGAGCAGGTGCTGCAGACCCTGGCCGAGGTGGCCGACCCGGCCGACGCCGAAGGGGTGGCGGCGTTCTTCGAGGAGTGCCTGGCGGCGCTGACGGCGCTGGAGCTGCACGACGCGCGGGCGGAGGAGGTGCTGCGGGCGGGGCCGTCGTACGAGACGCTGGCGGCGTTCGCCGACCATCCGGTCTATCCCACGTCGCGGGCGCGGGCAGGGCTGTCGGAGGACGACCTGCTCGCGTACGCGCCGGAGTTCGGGCCCTCGTTCGCCCTGCGGTGGGCGGCAGTGCCGCGCCGCATGCTCGGGCCGGGCGCCGCGGAGCTGCCCGCCGGCCTCGCGCCCGGCGGGATCACGCCCGGCGCCGACGAGGCGCTCTTCCCCGTGCACCCGCTGACCGTGGACGAGGTGCGGAAGATCGACGGGGTGCGGATGCTGGACGGCGAGGCCGTCACCGTGCGGCCCACCCTGTCGATGCGCACGGTGGCAGCCGGCCCGCGCCTGCACCTCAAGCTGCCCCTCCCGGTCAGCACCCTCGGCGCCAGGAACCGGCGCTCGATCAAGCCGGGCACCCTCGACGACGGGGCCAGGGCCGAGCTGCTGCTGCGCGAGCTGGCCGACCCGGACGTGGTGCTCGCCGACGAGCAGACGTACGCGCACGCCGGGCACGAGTACCTGGCCTGGATGGTCAGGCGGCTGCCCGAGGGCACGATCGTGCCGGTCGCCGCGCTCAACGCGCCCGGGGTGCTCGGCGGGCTGGGCGACGTGCTGCCCGCCTATCTGAAGCTGCTGCTGCGCTGGAACGTACGGCTCTTCGTCAGGTACGGCATCGCCCTCGAAGCCCACCAGCAGAACCTGGCCCTGCTCCTCCAGGGCGAGCGGCTGCGCCTGCTCGTCAAGGACAACGACGGCCTGCTGGCCTCGCCCGCCCGGCTCTCGGCCGCCGGGATCGCGGTGCCGGACTTCGCCGACGAGCGGATGCTGACCGACGACCCCCACGCGCTGGCCGACGTGTTCGTGACCATCACCCTGCACCTGGCCGCGGCGGCGGTGACGTTCGCGGCGCTGCCGCACGACGAGGCCGCCGCGCTGTTGCGCGACACCCTGGCCGAGGCGCTGGACGCGTACGGAGACGACCCCATGGCGCGGCTGCTGCGGGCCAGGACGCTCGACGCGGCCCGGCTCACCGGCAAATCCATGATCACTGCCGGGACGCTCGTGTCGAAGGAGCGCTCCGGCGCGCGTGACGTCAACAAGTTCTACGGCACCAGCGGGCCCAACTACCTGAGGAGAACGTGAATGCACGGACTGACCCTCGACGCGGCCTCAGGCCCGGCCGTCGAAGACGACCTGGCCGAGGAGGCGACGCTGGCGGCGCTGCTGCGGTGCTGCGTGCGGGAGGTGGCCGGGCCGCGCGGCCTGGTGTGGCCGGCGCCGCCGAACCTGCTGCTGCGGGTGGCGGGCACGCTGCTGCGGGTGCGTACGCACGGGGGCGCGGCGCTGCGGTTCGACGGCCCGGCCGAGCGCCTGGAGTCGGGCGTGTGGCGGCCGTTGACCACCGAGGAGCTGGTCGAGCTGGTCGAGGCGGAGTTGCGGGGCCACAACGGCGAGTTCGCCGGGCAGGTGGCCGCCAGCAAGGAGGCGGTGGCCGCGATCGTGCGGGCTCGGGCCGAGGCGGTGCCGCCCGCCGATCCGTGGCTGGAGTCGGAGCAGGCGCTGGTCCATGGGCATCCGTTCCATCCGAGCCCGAAGGCGCGCGGCGGGGACGGCTGGCTGCGCTACGCCCCCGAGGCGCACGCCGAGTTCCCGCTCCGGCTGCTCGGCGTACGCGAGGACGTGCTCGCCGAAGGCGGCGAGGTGGCCGCGCTCGACGCGCTCGGCCGGGCACCCGCCGGGTACCGGCTGCTGCCCGCCCATCCCTGGCAGCTCGACCTGCTGCGGCCCGCGTTCGGGGCCGATCTCGTCGATCTGGGGCCCGGCCCGGTGGCGACCCCGACGTCGTCGGTGCGCACGGTGTACGCCCCGGAGGCGGGGGTCTGCCTGAAGTTCTCCCTCGACGTGCGGATCACCAACTGCGTGCGCAAGAACGCCTGGTACGAGCTGGCCGGGGCCGTCGAGCTCACCGAGCGCCTGGCGCCGATCTTCGACGAGGTCGTGCGACGGCATCCGGCCACCCGCTGGCTTCCCGAGCCGGGCTACCGGACCGCCGCTCTCGGCACCCGGCTGCACGAAGGGCTGGGCGTGATCGTCCGGCGCAGCCCGTGGGCCGTCTGCTCCCCCGGCGTCACGCCGGTGCTGGCCGCCGCCCTGGCCCTGCGGGCTCCCGCCGGGGATCCTCGGGCGTGGTGGCGGGCGTACGTGTCGGTGGTGGCGCTGCCGGTGCTGGAGCTGTACTTCGCGTACGGCGTGGTGCTGGAGCCCCATCTGCAGAACGTGCTCGTCGGCCTGGACGCCGCCGGCCTGCCCGTCGAGGCGGTCTTCCGCGACCTGGAGGGCACCAAGCTGGTCGCCGGCCGCCACGACCTCGCCGCGCTCGACCCGGACGTGGCCGGGGCGCTCGCGTACGACGCCGAGCGCGGCTGGGCGCGCGTGGTCTACTGCCTGCTCGTCAACCACCTGACCGAGATCGCCGCGACGGTCGCGGGGCCGGACGACGGGCTGCTGCGGGAGCTGTGGCGGATCGCCCGCGACCTGTTCGCCCGCCAGGCCGCCGAGCTGGGACGGCCGCTGCCGCTGTCGGACCTGCTGGCCGGCGCGCCGCTGCCCGCCAAGGCCAACCTGGGCGTGCGCTGGGCCAGGGCGGCCGACCGCGCCGCCGGGTACGTGCCGATCGCCAACCCGCTCGCGTGATCGGCCCGCGCGTCCGTGAGGCCGCCCTCGGGCTCGCCGAGGTGCCGGCCTACCTCTACGACCTGCCCGCCCTGGACGAGCACGTCGCCTCCGTGCGACGGGCGCTGGAGGGCGTGGAGCTGTACTACGCCGTCAAGGCCAATCCCGACCCGGAGCTGCTGCGTGTGCTGGCCGCGTACGTGGACGGGTTCGAGGTGTCGTCGGCCGGCGAGCACGCGCACGTCACCGCGTTGTTCCCCGGCATGCCGGTGGCGCTGGGCGGGCCCGGCAAGACCGACGCCGAGTTGCGGCTGCCGCACCACCGCATCCACGTCGAGTCGCCGAACGAGCTGCGCCGCCTGCTCGGCACCGGGCTGGAGGCCGACGTGCTGCTCCGGCTGAACCCGGACCTGCCGGTCGAGGGCGCGGCGCTGACGATGAGCGGGCCGTTCGGGATGGACGAGGACGATGTCGCCGCCTGCCTGCCGTTGTTCGGCGACCGGGTGCGGCTGCGCGGGCTGCACGCCCACCTGGCCAGCGGGCTGGCGGCTCCCCAACTGCTGGAGCTGGCGCGGGCGCTGCTGGAACAGCCGTACGAGGAGGTCAACCTGGGGGGCGGGATGGCGGTGTCGTACGCGGCGCCGGAGACCCGGTTCGACTGGGCGGCGTACGGCGCGGGCCTCACGTCACTGAGGCGGGGCAGGCGGCTGCGGATCGAGCCGGGCCGGGCGCTGACCGTCTACTGCGGCTACTACGCGACCAAAGTGGTGGACGTCAAGCGGGTGCGCGGCCAGGCGTACGCGGTCGTGCTCGGCGGCACCCACCACCTGCGCACCCCGGCGACGAAGGGGCACGACCAGCCGTTCACGATCCTGCCCACCGGCGGCGGGCCTGGCGTGACGGACGAGCCGGTCACGTTCGTCGGCCAGTTGTGCACCCCGAAGGACGTGCTCGCCCAGCGGATCGTGACGTCGGCGCGCGTCGGCGACACCGTGGTGTTCGAGATGGCCGGGGCCTACGCCTGGAACATCTCCCACCACGACTTCCTCATGCACCCGAAGCCGGCGTTCCACCATCTGCGCGCCTGACGCGCTCGATCAGCGCGACCAGGCCGTCGCCGTCGAGCAGGTCGACCGGGCGGACGGTGCGGTTGGCGCGGACGTAGTGGAAGGCCGCCCCCACCTCCTCCAGCGGCACCCCCGCCAGGTGTGACCAGGCCAGCCGGTACGCCGCCAGCTGCACCGACGCCGCCCGCGCCGCCTTGCCCCTGGGCGGCTCGCCGGTCTTCCAGTCGACCACCTCGTAGCCGCCGCCCGGCCGCTCGAACACGGCGTCCATGCGGCCGCGCACCAGCCGGTCGGCGATCATGGTCTCGAACGGCACCTCCAGGTCGATCGGCCGCCGCTCGGCCCACTCGCTCTGCTCGAAGCGCTCCTGCAGCTCCGCCAGCCGCACGTCGGTCTCTTCCAGCTCCTCGTCGTACAGCTCCAGGTCGTCGATGAGCCGCTGCTGGTCCCACCGTCCCTCCAGCCACTTGTGGAACGACGTGCCGCGCCGGGCCAGCGGCGCCGGCTTGACCGGGACAGGGCGGCGGATGCGGCGGGCCAGCTCGCCAGGGTCCTGCGCCAGCGTGACCAGCGACGACACGGTCAGCTTGGCCGGCAGCTCCACGATCGTCGCGGGGCGGCGGCGGTGCCGCTCGCGCTCGCGCAGCAGCAGGTCGGTGTCGCGCTCCCAGGCCCGCAGCCGCTCCTCCTCGAAGGCGCGCAGCGGCTCGTCGTCGTCTTCGTCCTCCGCGAGGCTGCCCGCCAGGGCGTCCTCCACCAGACGGGCGCCGTCGAGGACGGACTCGTAGCGCAACCCCTCGGGCGTGACCGGCCAGGTGGCCTCGGGCGGCTCGGCCAGCAGCGGGTTGGACGCGCCCGCCGGCTCGTCGGCCGCCCAGACCGTGACGCGGTCGGCGACGTCGCGGATCTCCAGCAGGAAGTCGGACGGCTCCAGCGGCTTGGTGGCCGTGCCCCAGCGGTAGCCGGAGGCGATCAGCTGGTAGTGGGCGCGGGTGACGGCGACGTACGCGAGCCTGCGCTCCTCCATCAGGTCGCGCTCGCGGCAGTGCTCCTCGAACGCGGCCAGCTCCTCCTTGCTCAACCCGGACAGCCTCGGCAGGTCGGCGGCGTCGCCGCGCAGCGAATAGGGCAGCTTGCGCGGGTTCTCCGTCCAGCGGCCGTTCATGACCGGGGTGGCGGGGAAGATGCTGCCGCTCGCGATCGTCCCCTTGGAGCTGACCAGCTGCGACAGCCCAGGCACCACCACGACCGGCCACTCCAGGCCCTTGGAGGCGTGCACGGTCATCAGCTTGACGCTGTTGCTCTCGCCGACCCGGCCCGCCTCCAGCCCGAACTCCTCGCTCTCCGCCGCCTGCAGATAGGCCAGGAACGCCCCCAGCGTCGGGTCTTCCGCGTCGCCCGCGAACCTGGAGGCCGCGTCGAGGAACGCGTCGAGGTCGGCCCGCGCGGCGAACGCCCCCGCCGTGCCGCTGCGCGCGGCCACCTCGATGTCCAGGCCGAGCCGGCGCTCCACCTCGCTGATCAGGTCGGGCAGCGGCTGCGCGGTGTGGGCCCGCAGCTGGCGCAGCTCGTGGGCGAAGGCCACCAGCCGGGTGCGGGCCAGCGGGCTGTACTCCTCCAGCCACTCCGGCCGGTCGGGCAGCTCGTCGAGCGCGTCGACCAGGCTGCCGCGCTCTTCGGCCATGTCGGCCACGACCTGGTGGAGCGGGTCTTCCTCGCGGTGGCTCTCGCTCAGCTCGCGGGCCAGCTGCCTGGCGTGCTCGCCGAGCGCCCGCAGGTCGGCCGGGCCGATCCGCCAGCGCGGCCCCGCCAGCAGCCTGGCCAGCGCGTCGCCGGCCGTGGCGTCGTACAGGACGCGCAGCGTGGCGACGATGTCGTTCACCTCCGGCACGGTGAGCAGGCCGCCGAGGCCGACCACCTCGACCGGGATGTCGCGATCCTCCAGGGCGCGGCGGATCGCGGGGAACTGCGAGCGTTTGCGGGCCAGGATGGCGATGTCCTGAGGCTGGAGGGCGAGGGTCTTCTTGCGCTCCCTGTCACCCCAGGGCAGGCCGTCGGGGGCGGTCTCCTGGCCGAGGATCCTGGCGATGCCGTCGGCGATCCACCTGGCCTCGTCGTCGGCGGTCTCGTGGAAGGCGCACGTGACGCGGCCCCGATCGACCCTGTTGGGGCCGGGCACCAGCACGGGCACCTCGCGGGCCTCCATGCGCAGCGGCAGCTGCACGCGGGCCGCCACGTCGAGCACGCGGTCGCCGTTGCGGAAGCTCACGCTGAGCTGGCGGACCGGCGCGGGCTCGCCCGTACGGGCCGGGAAGTCGCGCGGGAAGCGGCGCAGGTTGCCCGCCGAGGCGCCGCGCCAGCCGTAGATCGACTGGCAGGGGTCGCCGACCGCGGTGACCGGGTGGCCGCCGCCGAAGAGGGAGCGGAGCAGGACGAGCTGGGCGTGGCTGGTGTCCTGGTATTCGTCGAGCAGGACCACGGAGTAGCGGCCGCGCTCGATCTCGCCGACCTCCTTGTGGTTCGCCGCGATCCTGGCCGCCAGCGACATCTGGTCGCCGTAGTCGATGACCTCGCGCCGGCGCTTGAGCCGTTCGTACGCCTCCACCAGCGGCAGCAGCTGTTCCCTGGCCGCCTGGACGGTGACCGGGCGCTTCTGGGCGACGATCGGGCGGCCGGGCAGCGCGTCGAGCCGCTCCCGCAGCCACTCCCCCACCCGCCGAACGTCGGCGGGCGTGCGCAGGTGCTCCGACAGCTCGCCCGCCAGCTCCAGCACGGCGGCCGTGACGGAGGGCGGGCCCAGCTCGATCTTGTCCATCGGCCCGTCGTACATCGCCACCACCCGTGAGGCCAGCTGCCACGACACGGCCGGCGTGACCAGGCGCATGGTCGGCTCCAGGCCCTCGCGCAGCGCGTGGTCGGTGACCAGGCGGGCGGCGTAGGAGTGGTAGGTGGACACCGTCGGCTCCTCGTCGAGGGCGCCCGGCGCGAGCAGGCCGGCCTCCACCAGGCCGTTGAGCCGCTCCCTGACCCGGGTGGCCAGCTCGGCGGCGGCCTTGCGGGTGAACGTCAGGCCCAGCACGTTGGCCGGGCTGACCAGGCCGTTGGCGACCAGCCAGACCACGCGGCCGGCCATCGTCTCGCTCTTGCCCGAGCCGGCGCCGGCCATGACGACCATGGGCTCCAGCGGCGCCTCGATGACCTCGCCCTGTTCGCGAGTGGGGGGCAGGATGCCGAGTTTCTCGGCGAGCTCGGCGGGGGTCAGCACACCTGACCCCCGCTGTCGTTGACCGGGCAGCTCGCCCGGGCCGCGCACGTGCGGCAGCCGTCGTTGACCTTCGCCTGGAAGAACGGGCCCGACATGCCGGTCGCGACGGTGTCGACGAGCTCCTCGGCCCACTGCGGGTTCTTGTCGTCGGCCAGCGCGCCCTGCTGCTGCTCCAGCGCGGCGTTCTTGCCGCCCGCCTTGCCCAGCTGCACCAGCGCGGCGCCGCCCGGCTCCGTCATGCCGTGGCGGGCGAAGGCCCCGAGCAGGGCGGCGAGCTGGTAGACGCCGAGTTGCGGATGACGGTCGATCTCGCCCGCCTTGGGCTTGGAGCCGCCGGTCTTGAGGTCGATGATCACCGCCCGACCCTGGTCGTCGGCCTCCACCCGATCGACCCTGCCCTTGATCTGCACGCCCTCGGAGACCATGGCGGTGAACGACTCCTCGATGGCCTTGAGCTCGCGGGGGTTCTTCTCGTGCCAGACCAGGAACTTGCGGATCATCTGCTCGGCGACCTTGCGTTGCTTGCGGTTGTACCAGGCGCCGCCGAAGTCGAGCTCCTTCCACACCTCGTCGAGGCGCTTGCCCAGGAGGTCTTCGCTGGGCAGGTCGGTGGCCGCCAGCACGGCCAGGGCGTGGATGACGTTGCCGAGGCCCTGGGCGGTGCTGGTGCCGGCCGCGCCGACCGCCGTCTCCAGCAGCCAGCGCAGGCCGCACTTGGTGAAGCTCTCGACCGCCGAGGGGGAGACGTTGACCACGCCGTCGGGCCAGCTCAGCGGGCGGTCGTCGGAGATGGGGGTGAGGGCGTACCAGTCGTTGGGGTGGGCGCCCTGCACTCCGGCGGCAGCCAGGCGGGCCAGTTGCCGGGCGGCGCGCTGCCGCAGCTTCCCGGGCTTGGTCGGATCGGTCACCGCGCTGCGCAGGTCGGCCACCAGCGCCGACATGTTGAGCCAGCGGGCCCGGTCGTCGACCGTGGCCTGCTCGACCGCGCCCGGCATCAGCTCCTCCAGGTGCCTGGACGGGCGCTCGTCGGTGTCCTCCCCGCCCACGGCCGTGACCACCAGCCTGCGCCTGGCCCTGGTCACCGCCACGTAGAACAGCCGGCGCTCCTCCGCGAGCATCTTGGAGTGCAGCGAGGCGGCGTTGGGCTCGGCGCCCTCGACCACCTCGACCAGGTCCTCGATGCCCAGCAGGGAGCCGCGCAGCCGCAGGTCGGGCCAGACGCCCTCCTGCACGCCCGCCACCACGACGACGTCCCATTCGAGGCCCTTGGCGCGGTGGGCGGTCAGCACGCGCACGGCGTCGCCGTCGGGGGCCCGGTCGGCGAGCGTGTCGCCGGGGATCTCCTGGGCGGCGAGGTCGTCGAGGAACACCTCGGGGCCGGCCATGGGCATGCGGTCGACGAACCTGGCCGCGTGGTCGAACAGCGCCACCACGGCGTCGAGGTCGCGGTCTGCCTGGGCGCCTCTGGGGCCGCCCTGCAGGCTCAGCTCCGTCCAGCGTTCGGCCAGGCCGCTGCCCTGCCAGATCGTCCACAGGACGTCCTCGGCGGTGCCCTGTCCCGCGGCGGCCTCACGAGCGGCGGTGAGCAGCCTGGCCACCCGCTCGGCCGGAAGCGCGATGTGCGGCTCCACTCGGGTGAGCTCCCGGGCGTCCTTGACCGCCGCCACCAGCAACTCCCCCGACGACCGCGCCGCGGGCCGCCGCACGACCGCACCGTCGAGCACCGCGCCATCGGCGCGCTGCCCCGACTCGTCCTCATCGACCGCGTCCGTCGCCGCCGCCCGGCCTTCGGGAGCGCCCGCGGAGGCACGTTCGCCGGCATCGCCGCCGACGGGCGCGGGATCACCGGGAACGCCCTGGACCGGCGCGTCGGGGCCGGAGCCGCCGGAGACCGCGGTGTCGCCCACCCCTGACGCGCCGTCTGCCGCGTCGTCGCTTTCGGGGGTGCCGTGTACGGCTTCGTTCTCGGCGATCTTGAGGGCGCGGCGGAGGCGGCGTACGCCGATCATGTCGGTGCCGCCGAGCGGGCCCGTCAGCAGCTCCTCGGCCACCCCCTCGTCGAGGCTGGACGGATCCAGCGCCACCCGCAGCATCGTGAGCAGCGGACGCACGCCCGGCTCCTGCGCGATCGGCACCTCGTCGCCCGCGATCATCGTCGGCACGCCGGCGTTGACCAGCGCCCGCCGCAGCAGCGGCACCTGCCGCCGGGCCGAGCGCACCAGCACCGCCATCCGGTGCCACGGCATCCCGTCGATCAGGTGGGCGCGGCGCAGCGTGTCGGCCACGATCGCGGCCTCCTGGCTCGTGCTGTCGGCCAGCAGCACGCGCGCCTCGCCTGGGTCGGCGTCGGGCAGCGGCGCGAGGTCGCGGTGGCCGTGGCGCTGGTCGTGCTCGGGAGCCGGCGCGACCGGCAACCGGGCCGCCACCCGTCTCGTGGCCTCCAGCAGGTCGGCCCCGCTCCTGTGGGACACCCGCAGCGCCAGCACCGGCGCCTCGCTCCCGTCGAGCCTCCTGAACCGCTCGGGGAAGCGCATGATGCCCTGCACGTCGGCGCCACGGAACCCGTAGATCGACTGGTCGGGGTCGCCGACCACGACGAGGTCGCGCCCGTCGCCCGAGAGCTGCGACAACAGCAGCTCCTGCGCCGGATCGGTCTCCTGGTATTCGTCGACGAACACCGCGTCCTGCGCCGCCCGCTCGCGCTCGCGCACCTCCGGGTCGGCCAGCAGCGCGGAGGCGCCCCTGACCAGCTCGGCGTAGTCGTAGGTCTCCTCGGGGGCGAGGTCGAAGCGGTCCTGGTAGCGCTCGGCGAACCGGCCGGCGGCCACCCAGTCGCCCCGCCCGTGCACCCGGCCGAGCGCGATCAGCCGCTCGGCGTCGAGCCCGCGCTCGTTGGCCCTGGACAGGAAGTCGCGCAGCTCCTCGGCGAACCCGCGGGTCTTGAGCGGCTCGCGCAGCGACACGGGCCAGTCGAGCGCGCCGCCCTCCAGCTCGCCGTGGAGCAGCCGCCGGATCTCCAGCAGTTGCTCGGGGCCGGTGAGCAGGCGCGGCGGGGCCTTGCCCGCGAGCACGCTCTCGCGGCGCAACAGCGCGTAGGCGTAGGAGTGGAACGTCAGGGCCAGCGGGGTGCGGGTGGTGCGGCGCAGCCGGCCGGTGACGCGGCGGCGCAGCTCCTCGGCGGCCCTGCGGCTGAAGGTGAGGATGAGCACGCGCTCCGGGTCGACGCCGCGGCGCTCGATCCGGTCGACCACGCTCTCCACGATCGTCGTGGTCTTGCCGGTGCCGGGGCCGCCCAGGACGAGCAGCGGCCCGCGCTCGTGCCGGACCACGGCACGCTGGTGCTCGTCGAGCACAGGGGGCGCATCGGGCCCCCCGGATCCGCTGCGCACCAACCGCCAGGTCTGAGCACTCACAGCTCTAGATTCCACCAGACCACAGGGGTAGATCGTGCCGACTTGCCCCGTCTCCCCACGCGATCCGCCTACCGTATCGGCGCAGATATCGGGATTCTTCGCGACACGCCGACGCTCGTGTTCGCCCGCAGCGTCACGACATCCCCGACTGCGGCACGGTTCGGGCAGGCCCTATGCCCGCCCGGACCGGCCGGTCAGCCGAAGAGGTGGTCGACCACCCTGGCCGTGGCCTTGCCGTCGTCGCGGGGGGCGAACGTGGCGCGGAAGGCGTCGTAGCGGTCGGCGTTGGCGGCGGCCACCTGGTCGATCGACCGCAGTGCCTCGATCACCTCGGCCGACGTCGACAGCAGCGGGCCCGGGCCCTGCTCCGCCAGATCGAGGTAGAGGCCCCGCTTGGCGGAGTATTTCGCCACGTCGTAGCCGTACAGGACGATCGGGCGGCCCGTGCTGGCGAAGTCGAACATGACGGACGAGTAGTCGGTCACCAGCACGTCGGTCACCAGCAACAGCTCGGCCATGTCCGGATAAGTCGTGACGTCGCGCGCGATCTCCGGCACGGCGGGCGCGGCCTGCATCGGGTGGGCGCGTACCAGGATCTCGTGGTCGGCGCCCAGCGCCTGGCGGGCCTTGGCCAGGTCGAGCTTGACCATGGCGTTCTTGCGGTCGTAGTCGCGGAAGGTCGGCGCGTAGAGCACCACGCGCTTGCCCTCGGCCAGCCCGAGCCGCTCGCGCACGGCCGCGGCGAGAGCGTCGCGGTCGGGCGAGTTGAGCAGGTCGTTGCGGGGCAGCCCGCCCTCCAGCACCTCGCCCTTGTAGCCGAACGCCTTGCGCAGCACCGGAGTGGCCCACGGCGACTGCGACAGCAGCAGGTCCCACCCGCGCACCTCGGCCGCCTGGCGGTGCCAGACGGGCGGCTTGGGGTCACGGTTCATGTGGGCCTGGTCGTTGCCGATGAACTTGGCCGGGGTGCCGTGCCAGGTCTGCACGACCACCTGGTCCTCGCGGGCGCGGAACCACACCGGCAGGAACGCGTTGGTGATGATGTGGCGCGACCTGGCCAGCGCCTCGTGGTGCTCGCGGCTGCCGGCGCGCACGACCGTCGCGCCGCCCGGCGGCACGAACGCGCCGTCCTTGACGATCCAGATGTGCTCGCGGTCGTCGCCCCGGCGCAGCCGCTCCTCGTAGACGGCGCGGATGTTGTCGGCGTAGAGGCGGCCGTCGTTGACGACGTAGACGGTGGACTCGCGCAACGGCTCGGTGCGCTGGGCCGGGTAGAACACGCGGCGCAGCACGTGGGTGCCGGCCACGCCGCGCTCCTCGGCGGGCCTGTCCTCCTCGACCGTGATCACCGGCACGTCGAAACGCGTCGAGATCATGCGGAAGACGTGGCCGCCGATCGTGCGCGGGTCTTCGTCGAGCCCGGGCAGGGCCGCGTGGTCCATCCGCAGCGGCACGATCTCGCCGGACGGGTGGCGCAGCGACATGCTCCAGGTGCCGGAGGCCAGCGGCACCGGCTCACCGAAGCGGTCCATCGCCCCGGGCTCCACGCGTACGGAGAACTCCGCGCCGGAGCGCTCCATCGGCAGCTGGTAGGACAGCCCGGACCGGTGGCGCAGCGTGAGCGTGCGCGGCCCCGGCGCGTCGGGATAGTCGCCGCGCAGCACGAGCGCGGAGCCGTCCCAGACCGCCGAGGTGATCACCGGGCGGATGCGGTGGGCCGAGATCACGATCCGGTCGCGGCGGTCGCCCAGCACGGTGATCTCGCGGTCGCCCACCGTCGAGCGGGTCTCGGTGGAGTCGCCCAGCATGACGGAGGCCGCCGGGTCGCCCTTGGGCTCGACCCAGAGCCGCCGGCCGTCCTTCTCCTGCAGCAGCGCGGGCACGGCCAGGCCGACCACGACGTCGGTGCCGTCGCCCGACGGGGTGAAGTCGGCGGCGATGCGGTGGCCGCCGAGCCGGGCGTGGCCCTTGGTCACCGTGCGGCCGGGCAGGTTGATCTTCAGCTCCAGGCGCTCGCCGTCGAGCGTCACGCCGGTCAGCTCGGCCCGGTTGGGCTGGAGCACGACCTGCAGGGCGCGGTCGGACGTCCAGACCGGCCTGACCCACCAGCCCTGCTTGACGCGGAGCCCGGCGGGCCGCTCGGGACGGCCGATGGACGAGCCGCGCAGCAGGCCGGTCGCCAGCGCGCCACGGCTCCAGAACACGATCTCGGCGCGCCACGTCGTGGCGTCGGGCACCGACGGCCTGCGGCGCATGCGGCGGCGGGCCCCGGAGACGAACCCGCGCACGCCGCCGCGCCAGCGCAGCGACCACGGGCGCAGCTCGGCGGTGAAGCCGGACCAGTCGTAGTTGCAGCCGGGCTCGCGCGCGCCGTGGGTGGCCTCGGGGGCGAGCACCCGGCGGGTGCGCATGCGGATGGGCGGCAGCCAGCGCGGCCCGCGCAGCACCACGGTCGCCATGTTGAACCGGCGACTGCGGACGGAGAGCCCGGCGAGGTAGGCGAAGCCGGTGACGCGCAGCTTGCCGTCGACCCAGACGATGTCGTCGATGTGGGTGACCGGCGTCAGGTCGGCGCGGCGCAGGCGGTAGAGGTCGGCCGGCAGCTCGTCGCGCAAGGGCAGGTCGGCGTACCAGCGCAGGCCCTTGCGGATGCGCTGGGCCGGCTCGGCCGCGGCGGCCACCACCGAGGCGAGCGTCTCGCCCTCGACGAGCTCGTCGTCGGGGCGGTGCTCGATCAGGTGGCAGATGAGGCGACGGGCGACGGGCAGGTCGCGTTTGACGCGGGCGTCGACGCCCGCGAGGTAGGGGCGTACGAGGTCGAGCATCTCGCGACGGCGCGCGGGGCCGCGTTTGACCGCCAGGTCGATGCGGGCCCCGAGGGGACCGCTGAGGACCTCGCCGTCGAACGCGGCGTCGCGACCGCCGGGGCCGACCGCTCGCATGACCGCTTCGAGAGGCTCGCCACGATCGCACAGATCCTGGACAGCCTTCAGGCGGTCGGCGAGCGTATCGCCGCCCTGGCTTCGGGCTGTGACGCCGGTGGCCATGGGAGGCACCGCCTTTCGGGCCGCCATCAGTGTTCAGCCCATGGTAATGGGAGTCACATGCGACGGAATCGCGGGTTCGCCGTAGGCGCAGGTCAGCGTCGTTACTGAAAATCGCCTGAACGCCCGTCCCAGCGCGCCTGGCGCATGTCCACCCGTTCGCCGCGCAGCGGAGTGCCCTCCTCGCGCCAGTGGGCCAGGCATTCCCGCAGGTGGTCGGGGGCGGCTCCGGTGCCGTCGGCGTGCACGACGCGCCACCACGGCACGCCGCCGCCCCAGGTGGCCATCACCTTGCCGACCTGGCGCGGGCCGGCCTCGCCGAGGTATTCGGCGATGTCGCCGTAGGCCATGACCTTGCCGGGCGGGATGCGCTCGACCAGGTCCAGCACCCGCTCGACGAAGGGGTTCACGGACTCCATGCCGTGGGGCCCGCGTCGATGATCTCGCCGAACTTGCCCAGCTCCGTCACGGCGCCGGCGGCCTCGACCTCCATGACGCCGTCGCGCAGGGTGTAGACCTCGCCGTCCTCGCCCACGAGCCGGGCGCCGAGGGCGGTGGACAGGCGCAGGAGCTGGGCCACCTGCCAGTCGGAGCCGGGCTCGCCGACCAGCTGGTCCCGCCATCGGGCCACGGGGTGCACGTCGCCGCCGTGCCCGATCACGATCTCGTCAGATCCGCGCAGCTCGAATCCGGCCGGCGCGATGGCCTTCGCAAGCTCCGCGAAGGCGAGTGGCGATTCCCGCACCACCCGCAGCTCGTATCCCATGACGCGGGACCATAGCGGATCTTTCACTCTTTTCGCTGATTGAGCAGGACGATGGCTCCGCAGAACATGGCGAGCGCCACCAGCACGCCGCCTCCGTACAGGCCCAACCGCAGCGGATCGGGCCCAGGACGGGTCGGCACGGGTGAGTCCTCGCCCTCCCCGAAGTGCTTGACGCCGGCCTCCACGCTGCGCTTGGCGCCGGTCAGCCGCGCGGCGGCGTCGAGCGCGGCGGCGGCGTCGACCACGCCGAAGCCGGTCTGGTCGTCGTATCCGGCGGCGGGCCCTCCCTTGGAGCCGGCCACGAGCGCCTGGGCGACCTGCTCGGGCGGCAGGGTGGGATGGCGCGACTTGATGAGCGCGGCCACGCCCGCCACGAGCGCGGCGGCCGAACTCGTGCCCTCGGACAGCTCGTAGCCGCCGCCGCGCTTGACCACGGGCACCTCGACGCCCGGCGCGGAGACCAGCACCGACAGGTTGTCGCTGCTGAACGACGCCCTGCGGCCCTGCTTGTCGGTGGCCGCCACGCCGATGACCCCCGGGTAACCGGCCGGGAAGCTCCAGTAGGAGGTGCTCTTCTCCCTGGCGTACGCGGTCTGGCCGTCGTTGCCCACGGCGGCGACCAGCACGACGCCCTTGCCCAGCGCGTACGAGACGGCCTCGCGCTCGGACCTGAGCGGCCCGTACGAGCCGATGGACATGCTCACGACCTGGGCGCCGTGGTTGGCGGCGTAACGCAGCGCGCGGGCGAGCGGGCTGTCGGCGGCCGGGCCGTCCTCCTCCATGGGCGGCATGGAGAAGCCGGGCTCGTCGTCGATGGCCATGGGCAGCGACAGGATGCGCGCGGCGGGCGCGACGCCGACCAGCCCGTCGTCCTCGCCGGAGCCGGCGATGAGCCCCGCCATGGCTGTGCCGTGCCGGCCGGGCCGCACCTCGCGCTGCACGGCGCCCGCCGACATGTCGGGGCCGGAGCTGACGCGGCCCTTCAATTCCTTGACGTCGGGGTCCACGGCGCTATCGACGACGGCGACGGTGACGCCCTCGCCCCTGGTCGACGCCCAGGCCTGCTCGACGTTGAGCGCGTCGAGCACCCACTTCTGCTGGTCTCTGACGGGGTCGGCGGCCGTGCCCGTGAACGCGAGGACGGCCGCCGTGACCAGGCGTACGACGGTCAGCACACGTTCCCCTGAGTGCAGGGCGGCACCTTCGGCGGGTCCGCGAGGAAGTAGGCGATCTGGTTGCCGATGGACTTGGCGGCCGGCCACAGCTCGCTGTGCAGGATCTCCTCCGGCGGGATCGCGGCGCGGGTGCGCCCGTCGGCGTAGCCGCCCGTCGAGAAGACGATGTACGGCCCCGCGCCCACCCAGCTGGTGCGCTGACGCTGGTCGGGGCCGAAGCGCTCGGTCACCGTCCCGGGGAAGGCGACCGGCAGCACGCCCACCCGGTCGTCCTGGGTGAGCTCGTCGGTCGCCGAGACCCTGGACTCCTCGTCCTCCAGCACGGCCACCCCGACCGTGAAGACGAACGAGGCCGTCTGGTCGATGTACGTCGCCCGCAGCAGCGTCCGGCAGCCGTACTCCCGCAGGATGCCGGCCACGGGGGCGTCCACGCCCTTGGCGCACTCGGTCTCGGGGGCGATGCCGACGCGGCGGGCGTACTGCTGGGCACGGTCGAGCCCGAAGTACTTCACCTCTTCGGGGAAGACGCCCGTGGCGGGCCAGGCCTGCCAGCGCCGGGCGATCTCCTCCTGCTTGTAGCGGTCCTGTTCGGCCGTGGTCAGCGGGCGGGAGCGGGTCTCGGCGAACAGGCCGACGGTGCCGAGCAGCACGACGACGGCCGACACCACGATGACGACGCTGAGCAGGGCCACGAACATGCGGCGGTAGCGCACCCCCTGCTGGAGGGAGGTGACCTCGGCGCGCTGCCGGGCGACCGTACGCGCACGGGAGTCGGCCGCCGGCCACGTGCGCACCCGCGGCCGGCGGCCGGGTGCGGCGCCGAGCGGGTTCCGCCGCCCCTGGGCGGATCCTCCCCCGGCGCGCGGCAGCCCTCCTGTCGTCGACCTACGGTTCTTCACCACCGCCTCGTTCCCGCGTCTCCGTCGCCCCCACTCCCGTGGGAAGTCGTCTATTTCGTCCCCCTTGATAGGCGGATCATGCGTCTTGTGACATCTGTGCCCGCCGTACCCGTCTGACCAGGACGAAGATGACGGACAGCGAGGCCAGCGCACCGGCTCCCGCCGCGGCGGAGATCGCCGTGTAGAGCGTGACGAGCCGGTCGTCCCGCACGATGACCGTGACCGGGCCCTCCTGCCCGCCGGCCAGCGGGCGGGCAGGGTCGTGGACGTCGAGGCCGGTCGCGGCCTCGGTGTGGCCGGCCAGCCGGGCCGCCTCGGTCAGGGCCCTGGCGGCGTTGACGACGCCGAAGCCGGTGGCGGTGTCGTAGCCGCCCGGGGGCCGGTCGGTGGCGCTGTCGGTCAGGGCCCGCGCCACCAACGGCGGCGACATGTCCGGATATTCAGCCTTGATGAGGGCGGCGACGCCCGACACGAGGGCGGTCGCCTGCGACGTGCCGCGGCCCACCCAGTACTCGTCGCCCGGCCCGGCGCCCATGATGTCCACGCCGGGCGCGGCCACCAGCACCGAGGAGTTCCAGTTGGAGAACGTCGCCCGTCGCAGCCGCCGGTCGGTCGCCCCGACCGAGACGACCCCGGGGAAGGCCGCCGGGTAGGAGTAGGGGGCGAAGGCGCCGTCGGTCTTCCTGTCGCCTTCGTTGCCCGCGGCGGCGACCAGCACGACGCCCCTGGAGATGGCGTAGCGGATGGCCGCACGCTCCTCCCGGGTCGCCAGCTGCTTGGAGATCGACATGTTGATGACGTCTGCTCCCTCGTCGACCGCGTAGCGGATGCCGCGGGCCACCACGTTCTCGAAGCGCTCGTCGGAGTTGAACTCCCGGAACCCCGGCTCCTCGTCCTCCAGGATGACCCTTACCGACAGTACGTCCGCCTCGGGCGCGACGCCGATGATCCCCCGTTTTCCTCCAGGCCCGTGACCGTGCCCGGCGATCAGCGAGGCCATGTACGTGCCGTGCAACCTGCTCGGACTCGTGCCGGGCGGGTTTGCGCCCTCGGTGAAATCTTTACCGACGCGTACCGAGCCGGCCAGGTCGCGGTGGCGCGGGTCCACACCCGAGTCGAGCACGGCCACCGTCACCCCGGCGCCCTTGCTGGTGCGCCACGCCTCGGGGAGCCGCAACGTCTTGATCACCGCCCGCTGCCCGCCGCGTACGTCGTCGGCCTGCGCGGGCGGGGCCGTGAACAGCAGCACGCCCGCCAGCGCGACGCCCACCCCGAACCGGCTCAGCACTGCCACTCCCGCGAGGTGCAGTCGGGCATCCGCGGCGTGCTCAGCCTGGTGAGCACCCGCTCGGAGATCTCGGTGGCGAAGGCGAAGATCGCGGGTCGCGGCTCGCTCGCCGCGTCCGCCGGCCGCCCGTCCACCTGACCCGCCGTGGTCAGCACGAGGTACGGCCCCGCCTGGCGTACCGACCCCGACTGGCGGACGTCGGCGGTGAACCGGTCGGCGACCGTGCCGGGGAAGGCGAGCGGCCGCAGGCCGGGCACGGGCCTGCCGCCACCGGCGAAGGCCGACTTGGCGCGTACGGCGCTCAGCTCGTCAGGGAATGCCGCCACGCCGATGGTGACGAGGACGCCGCGCAGCGCGTCGATGTACGTCGCTCGCAGCACGCCCTTGCACCCGGCCTGGCGCAGCGCCTTGGCCGCCGCGGCGTCCACCGCGTCCTCGCACGAGGTGTGCGGCGAGATGCCGATCCGGCCGGCTCGTTCGCGCCCGCCCTGCTCGGCGGAGTACGGCAGCGTGGCGGGGAAGACGCGGCCCGCGGGCCAGTTGCGCCAGCGTCCGGCGATCTCCCGCTCGGCCGCCGCGTGCAGCTCGGCCGTGCTCGGGCCGCGGGTCAGCTCGGTGCCCGCCGCGCTGCCCGCGACTCCGGCGGCCACCGCGCAGACCAGCGTCAGCGCGGAGGCCGCCACGAGCGTGGGCCACGGGCGGGCGGAGTTCACCGGTCTGACCCCCTGACAGAGAACCTGCGCATCTGACCGCCGCCCGTCGTGCTTCCCGCAAGACCCCGGCGGCAGTCCTCAGCGCAGATTTTTCCCTGCGGATCAGGGGAGCATCCCCCCATCCGCGTCAGTAGGAGGGCAGGCTCGGATCGATGGTCTTGACCCAGCTCAGCACGCCGCCGCCCACGTGGACGGCGTCGGAGAAGCCGGCGTTCTTGACGATCGCGAGAGCCTCGGCCGAGCGGGCGCCCGACTTGCAGTGGAGCACGATCTTCTTGTCCTGCGGCAGCTTCTCCAGGGCCGAGCCGTTGAGGAACTCGCCCTTCGGGATCAGCGTGGCGCCGGGGATGTTGACGATGTCGTACTCGTTGGGCTCGCGGACGTCGACGAGGAAGATGTTGTCGCCGCGGTCCTGCATGGCCTTGAGCTCCTGCGCGGTGATCGTGGAGCCGGTGGCGGCCTCGGCGGCCTCGTCGGAGATCGCGCCGCAGAACGCCTCGTAGTCCTCGAGCAGCTCGGTGACCGTCGGGTTCTTGCCGCACAGCACGCACTCGGGGTCCTTGCGGACCTTGACGTCGCGGTACTTCATCTCCAGGGCGTCGTAGATCATCAGCCGGCCGACCAGCGGGTCGCCGATGCCGGTCAGCAGCTTGATGGCCTCGTTGACCTGGATGGAGCCGATGGACGCGCACAGCACACCGAGCACGCCGCCCTCGGCGCACGACGGCACCATGCCGGGAGGCGGGGGCTCGGGGTAGAGGCAGCGGTAGCAGGGCCCGTGCTCGGCCCAGAAGACGCTCGCCTGACCGTCGAAGCGGTAGATCGAACCCCAGATGTAGGGCTTACCGAGCAGCACCGCGGCGTCGTTCACCATGTAACGCGTGGCGAAGTTGTCGGTGCCGTCGACGATGAGGTCGTAGCCCGAGAAGATCTCCATGACGTTCTCGGTGGTCAGCGCCGTGTTGTGGAGCACGACGTCGACGTACGGGTTGATCTCGCGGACCGACGCGGCGGCGCTCTCCGCCTTCAGCTTGCCCACGTCGGACTGACCGTGGATGATCTGGCGCTGCAGGTTGGACTCATCGACGACGTCGAAGTCGATGATGCCGAGGGTGCCGACACCCGCCGCCGCGAGATACATCAGCGCGGGCGAGCCCAGGCCCCCGGCGCCGACACACAGCACCTTGGCGTTCTTCAGCCGCTTCTGCCCCGCCATACCCACATCGGGAATGATCAGGTGGCGCGAGTAGCGGCGCACTTCGTCGACGGTCAGCTCTGGAGCCGGCTCGACCAGCGGTGGCAACGACACGTTCTACGCTCCCGTTTTCAGGGGGTCTTATCTCCAGTTGAAACCTAGCCGGGCAGTGGGGCATTCCCCAATCGCGTCTCACCGATCAGACGGCGCGCCTCGGCGGCCACGACCTGCGGCATCTCCATCATCGCCACATGTCCCGCGGTCGGCAGCAGCACCAGCCGTACCTGGCGGAACGCGCGGTGGGCCTTCCTGGCCATCGCCGGCCGGACCAGGCGGTCGTGGCGGCCGTGGACGATCAGCGCGGGCGCCTGGACCTTCTCCGCCTGGTGCCACAGGTTGTCCTCACCGCGGCGGAAGTACTCGGCCACGATGCCGCGCGCCGAGGCGACCATGGCCTGCCCCGCGTGCGGCAGGCCGTCGCGCCTGCGTTGCTCCTCGATGGCGTCCTTCAGCCGCATGGGATGGACGGCCTCCATGTTGGCCCAGACCATGGCGAACGACGCCTGTATGCGCTGCTCGACCGGCAGCATGCGCAGGTGGTCCGCCACCCATTCGCCCAGCATGGGCACGGCGGCGGCGGCCACGCGGACGGGGCCGTACCTCGGCAGCAGGTCGGGCAGGGCCGGGGAGATGAGCGTGAGCGTGCGCACGAGGTCGGGACGGCTCGCGGCGACCCGGACGGCGACCGCGCCGCCGAGCGAGTTGCCGAACAGGTGGGCCGGGCCCGTCCGCTCCAGCAGGCCGACCACCGCCCGCGCGTGGGCGGGGACGGAGTAGTCGCCGTCGTCGGGCGCGGGCGAGAACCCAGCGCCGGGAAGGTCGAGCGCGTGCCCCTGGACGGTGTCCTTGAGCTCGTCCATGAGGTCGGTCCAGTTGGTCGCCGCCCCGGCCAGCCCGTGCACGAACACCGCCTGCTCCGCGGGACCCCCGGGGGTCGATCGCACGTGCACCGAGCCGATCATGCGTCCTGGCCAGTGCGGGATCGGCTCCGCCATCATGGGTCCTCCTCCTCGCTCTCGCGTACGCCTCTTCCCGGTTCCCACACGATAATCATCGTCGCCGGCCACTCTCGGATTCCCCCACCTGGTACGACGGCCTCTTCTCTCCGACATTACGGACATCACCCCCCGGCGCCGCAAATCACCCCACCATGATCGACGTCGTTCGCGGCCCCTTCTCCGGGGCTTCTGCTCCGCGTCACCGGGCGATGGCCGGGGACGGACAGGGTGCGTCCATGCGTAAATCCCTTCTCATGGCCGCGGCGATCGCCGCCGCCCTGGCCGGCGGCCTCGCCGCACCCGGCACGGCCGGCGCCGCGTCCCGTCCCGGGCCCTCGTTCACGTTCGCGTTGCTCGGCGACACCCCGTACGGCGAGGCGCAGGAAGCCGCGTTCCCCGCCCTGGTCGACGACGTCGACTCCGACCCGGACGTCCGGCTCGTCCTGCACGCGGGAGACGTGAAGAGCGGCTCCACCTCCTGCGACGACGCGCACCTGACCGCGACGGCGAAGCTGTACCAGACGTTCGACGACCCGTTCGTGCTGACGCCCGGCGACAACGACTGGACCGACTGCCACCGCGTCGCGGCGGGCGGCTTCCTGCCCACCGAGCGGCTGGAGGCCGTCCGCCGGATCTTCTATCCCGCCCCCGGGCGCACGATCGGCGGCCGGGCGATGAAGGTCGAGACCCAGGCCGCCGATCCGAGGCACCGTGACTACGTCGAGAACGTGCGCTTCACCGAGAAGGGCGTCGTCTTCGCCACGGCGCACGTGGTGGGCAGCTCCAACGGCCTGGCGCCCTGGAGCGAGCTGCCCGGCGGCGACCTGCCGGAGCCGCGCACGGCCGAGTACGAGGCGCGCGAGGCCGCCGCGCTCGACTGGATCGACGCGGCCTTCGACACCGCCCGGCGCACCCGCGCGCCGGGCGTGCTGCTCATGCTGCAGGCCGAGCCCGTGCAGGCCGCCGGGTTCACCGAGATCCGCGAGCGCATCGTGGAGCACGCTCGCGCGTACGGCAAGCCGGTGCTGCTGGTGCACGGTGACGAGCACGTGCAGGAGGTGGAGCCGGGCTACGCGGGGGTGCCGAACCTGACGCGGCTGGAGACGTTCGGCGACACCGCGAGCCAGTGGCTGCGGGTGACCGTCGAGCCGAAGTCGCCGCAGGTGTTCTCCTGGGAGCAGCGGACCGTGCCGGCGCGGTGACACCCGTGGGTGCGCCGCCACCCCGGCGCACCCACGGCGCCCGACTGAAGCGCGGTTTTTAGCGGTGTATACCGCGACATAGGGGTCTAAGCGATCTCTTGACACGCCGTGATCCCGGCAAAACCTGTCGTATGCCGTTTATGGCAACCATGGTCGGAAAGCATGTCTCCAGCGGCACCCACCGTGACGACACCGGCACTCACCGTGATGAGCGGCCCAGGCCGGCGAATCGGACCGTGGGCGGGGGCCGCACTTTCGCGGAAGGCATTTCTCCGGAGCGGCCGGTCTGGCGCACCTCCGGTCAAATGGCGAACGCCGCCGTACCCTTTGACGACAAGTCGCGCGATTCTCGCGCGCGGGGGGCGGGGAAAATCGGCGCCGTAACGCATCCGCGCGCTTTCGCATTTTCGGAGCAGTACGTACGGGGCGCCGCGGTTTCGCCTTTCAGGCATGGATTCGACAGGTCGGTCGACCGAGGCCACCCACATCCGCTAGAGCCGTTGCACAGTTCCGCCCTAATCGGACATATCATGTCATTTCGTGAGATAGATCTTTAAGCCAAGCAATAAGACTCTTAATGTACTGCAAAATAGAGTGATCCCCGTTTGCTGGGTCACAGCCCCGGAAATGACATTCACCGGATGACTCACCGTAGCCATCCAAAACCTGGTTACAGGTACCCGGAAACGTCGAGAACGGGGCAATCGATCCTTTAGGGGGAAAACGCAATGCCCAAGCTCAAGAGTGTTATCGCAGGAATCGCCATCAGCACTGGCATGGCCGGTGCGCTGGTCGCTGGTGGTGCCGCCACCGCCACCGCCGCTACGCCCACCGTCATGAGCGACGACTTCGGCGACGACGTCTTCGACAACGACGACAACTTCACCCACCTCCTTCCCTTCCTTACGGACCGGGGCAGGCACCACAAGTGTGGCCGGGGACACCACGGCGGCTGGGGCGGCGGGGGCGGCTGGGGCCGTCGCAGCCACCGCAACGACCACGTCTGCATCGTCGTGCGGAATCACAACTTCAACGACAACGAGGACCGTCGCGCCGAACGTCGCGACGAGCGCAAGCGCCACAACAACCACCACCACCGCGGCCTCCTGGAGCAGGCCCGCTGACAACGCTGACAGCGTGGGAATGAGTGCTCGTCTTCTCTGATGGTCGTCGCCACCCGATGGGGTGTGCGGTTTTGCGGCCGACGGTGAATCGCGGGCTCTCGCGGACGGGCCGCGTCGAAACAAGGCGCGGTCCGTCCTGAGATTCATTTCTCCACGTCTCCGCGACATTTCAAAGGGCTCCGCCGGCATTTACGCCGGCGGAGCCCTCGTCATGTCGCTGCACGGGTGATCCGTGGCGGCGGAGATTTTCGCATGCCCGGGTTTCGGCACGCGTGTTGGCCGGGTGTTCTCACGACCCTGGCAGGTGTTTTCGAGCGAGAGGCGTCACGGCGCGGAATGGTGTCGGTTAAGAGAGGACAATCGCCGTTTCTGACGGTTCTGTCCGGTTATATCCATAGTGCGGATGGTTGATTATCAATCGTCCACCGTATGACTCCGGATAACGTCCGGCGGGCCCGCCGGTCACTTTTTCGGAGGGGTACGGAGTATCGGGCAATCGATCCTTTAGGGGGAAGGCAATGCCCACGTTCAAGTCTCTTGTCGCAGGTCTCGCCATCAGCACGGCGATGACCGGAGCAGCGGTCGCCGGTGCCGGCGCCATGACGACGGCCGAGGCCAGCACGACCACCAAGTTCGGCGCGGCGACCGCTCCGGTCGTGGCCTGGGGCAGGTGCCACAAGATCCGTCGCTGCGGCTGGGGTGGCTGGGGGCACCGTCGCCACCACCGTCACCACAACCGCGTCAACGTCCGGGTCGACAACTTCAACATCAACAACAATGAGCACCGCGAGCACCGCCGCCACGACCGCCACCACGACGACTTCTTCAAGGACGACTGGGACTGGTAAAGAGTCGACGCCACCCCCGATAGGCGGTGGTGAGCCGGTGGCGTCAGGATCCGCGCCACCGAGGAGTCCGCTCAAGCGATGAACTCCGACAGCCCATGAGTGCCCGTATTCACCGGAGACCCGCCTCCACGAGGCGACCCGCTGAATACGGGCACTCTTCATGTTCGCCGTCCTGGCCGGCCGCCCACCGCGCCCCCTAACGGGGCCGCGATCCGCGCGCGAACTGGTCGACGGCGGTCTCCACGATCCCGTCGAGCAGTTCCGGCGCCACCAGCTTCCCGTTCATCAGTGTGGCGATGCCCTGCAGCGTCGCGAACAGCACGACCCCCACGCGCTGCGGATCGCCGTGCTCCAGCACTCCCCGTGCCTGTCCCTGCGCGATCAGGTCGTGCATCAGCCCGAACGGCGCGGCGGCGGCCGCGACGAGCCGGTCGGCGCCCCCGCGGTGCTTGCCGGCGAACATCAGCTCCAACAGCGCCGCGTCCTCGGTGGCGAACCGCAGGTAGGCCGCCGCCATGGCGTGCAGGCGCGGCTCGAACTCCTCGCCCGCGGCGGTGAGCGCCGTGCGCAGCTCCTGGTCCAGCCGGGCGAACCCGGCCTCGGCGAGCGCGTCCAGCAGCGCCTGACGGTCCGCGAAGTGCCGACGCGGCGCGGCGTGGCTGACGCCGGCCTCTCGGGCCAGCTCACGCAGCGAAATCTGGTCGGCGCCGTGCCGGCGCAGGCTGCGTTCGGCGACGGCGAGCAGCGGCGGGCCACGGATCCGGGAACGGGTCGTCACCGTCTCGTCCAACGGACACCGGACGGGCACGATCGACTTCGGCGATCTCAACTGGGAACGCCGGCCCTACCGAGCGTTCGCCGCGTACGCGCAGTCGAAACTGGCCAACCTGCACCTCGGAACTGCAGCGCCGCCTCACCGAGGTCGGCTCACCGGTGCTCGCGACCGCCGCGCACCCCGGCATGGCGGCCACCGGCCTCCTCGGGCACCTCGGTGACGAACGCCCTCTGCTCCGCCTGCTCCGCACGACCATCACGAGCCGCTTCGCGCAGAGCGTCGACGACGGCGCCCTGCCCACGCTCTACGCGGCGGTGGCGGACGTCCCCGGCGGCGGCTACGCCGGCCCGGGCGGCTTCCTGCAGGGGCGCGGTGCGCCGAAACTCGTCGGGCGGTCGAGGGCCGCCTGGGACGCCGCACTCGCCCGTCGTCTGTGGACGGCCTCCGAGGAACTGACCCGCATCACGTTTCCGCTGACCGCGACGAAGGCCACGAAGCGGTGACCGCGACCCCGGCCGGCGAATCCCGGCACCGGGCCTGCGGCCGTGGCGACCGGCCGTCCCGGCGGGTGCCGCCCCATACGGCCCGACCCGCGCACAGCGGAGCCCGGCCGCGCCGCTCGAAGGAGCTGGACGACCTGGGCGCTGTCCGGACACGAAGATGCCCGCATTCATCGGGCGGCCTCCTGGCGAAGGCGGGTTCCGGTGAATGCGGGCACTTGATGGGCTTGGTCGGAGTTCATCGCTTGAACGGACTCCACGGTGGCGCGGATCCTGACGCCACCGGCTTACCACCGCTCATCGCGGTGGCGTTCGCTCTTTACCAGTCCCAGTTGTCGAAGTCATCGTGGTGGCGGTGATGACGGCGGTTGTCGTTGTCGTTGTTGTTGATGTTGTGGTTGACGACGATCACCTTGATGCGCTGCTTGTGGTGGTGACGGCGCCAGCCGCCCCATCCTCCACGTCGCCAGCCCCAGCCGCAGCGGCGGATCTTGTGGCACCTGCCGGCGGCGACGACCGGAGCGGTCGCCGCGCCGATCTGCGCCGCGCTGGCTTCAGCCGTCGTCATGGCGCCGCCGCCGGCGACCACTGCGCCGGTCATGGCCGTGCTGATGGCGAGACCTGCGATGAGTGTCTTGAGCGTGGGCATTGCGCTTACCCCCTGAAGGATCGATTGCCCGATACTCCACACTTCTCTGAAATCGCATTCCGGAGAAATGTGGCGGACGATTGGTAACCAACCATCCGCACTATGGATATAACCGGACGAAACGGCCACAAACCGCAATTGCCCTCTCTTAACCTATATCAGGCATCACCCTGACAAATCGCCTCTCAGGGCCCGTCCAGAACGCCGTGTGAATCCGGGCATGCGAAAATCCCCGCCTCCACGGATCGCCCGTGAGACGACATGACAAGGGCTCCGCCGGCGCCAATGCCGGCGGAGCCCTTGTTCAATGCCGTGGAGACGAGGAGAAATAAAGCTCAGGACGGGCCGCGCCTTGTTTCGACGCGGCCCGTCAATGTTGGCCCGGAATTCACCGTCGGCCGTGAGATCGCACCCCCCGTTGGGCAGCGACGGCCATCAAGGAAAACGAGCACTCATTTCTGCGCTATCAACCGATGGGCCGGTTCAGTCCGTGACGGTGTCCGAAAGAAGCTCCGGCGCCTCCATCACGCGGGGGTGGACCAGGTGGTCGTGCCGGTGGTGGTCGTGCCGACGGTGCTCCTCAAGGTGCCGTCGCGGGTTCCGGTTGTGGTTGAAGTTCTCGATGATGATCCGCAGGTGCTTGCGCTCGTGACGGTGGTGGCGACGGCCCCAGCCGCCCCAGCCGCAGCGCCGCGCGCGGAAGCACCCGTGGCCGGCGAGGACCGACGTACCGGCGCCGACCTTGGTGGTGGTGGTGGCGGCGGCGCCGGTGGTGGTCGTGGCCGCGCCGGCGACCAGGGTGCCCCCGGCCATGGCGGTGCTAAGGGCGAGCCCTGCGATGACACTCTTGAGCTTGGGCATTGCGCTTTCCCCCTAAAGGATCGATTTGCCCCGTACTCGACTTTTCTCGTTCCCCTGAGAAAAAGTCCTGGATGGCCACTGAAGAGTCATCCGGTAAGTGTCTTTTCCGGCACTGTGGGTGAGCAAACAGCAATCTCCCCATTTTGCTATGCATTAGCATTACTATTGCTCGCATTAAACATTTATAGAGGGGATTATCATGATTTATCCCAGTATGTCCTATTTGATGATCGCCAACGAGTCAGAAAACGCGCCGGCACCCCCGGTCACTCCCAGCGGAACAGCCGTACGGCCAGCCCCGAGAAGAGCACCAGACCGGCCGCCATCACCGCCAGATGCGGCAATTGCGGCCATTCCCCCGCCCACGTGTCCCGCATGGCGTTCACGAACGGACCGACCACCGAGAAATCGCTGATCACGCGCAACGCGTCCGGCATGACCTCGCGCGGAATCCACATGCCGGCCACGAACAGCAGCGGGAACATCGAGATCGACCCGATGGTGGACGCGGTGGTGCCGTTCGGCGCGACCGCGGCGATCACCAGACCCAGCGCCAGCATCGCGGCGGCGCCCAGCAGGAAGACCAGCACGAAGCCGAACACCTGGGCCGGGAGCTGCGAGCCGAGCACCAGCCACCCGGAGAGGATCACCACGACGGCCGCGATCGAGGCGACGACCAGGTTGAGCGCCAGCTGCGCGCCGAGCAGCCGCGCGGGGTTCACGGGCGTGGTCGACATCCTGCGCAGCACACCCCTCTCCCGGTACGTGGCCAGCGCGTTCGGCAGCACCGTGAACGACGCCGTCAGCAGCGCCAGCAGGATCATCTGCGCGGGCAGCTGCGCGTCCACGACCCGCTCGCCGCCCAGGTTCGGATCGGCCTTGCGCAGGTCGGGGATCTGCCCCAGGAGCAGCAGCAGGGCGACAGGGAGCGCCAGGGCGAGCAGGGTCGCGACCCAGTCGCGCAGGAGCAGCTTCGTCTCGACGACCATGATCTTCTTCATGCGAGCTTCCTTCCGGTGAGTGCGACGAACGCGTCGTCGAGCGAGGCCTGCTCGACACGCAGGTCTTCAGGGACGATCTGCCGCTCGGCCAGCGCGAGCGTGACGACGGCGGCCAGGTTGCCGGTGCCGGTCACGACGACCTGCTCACCTGTGCGCCTGACGTCCGCGACCTCGGGCAGGGCCAGCAGCACGGCGTCGTCGACGGGGACGGAGGGCCGGAAGCGCAGGCGCTGCTCGCCGCCCACCCGTCCGATGAACCCGGCGGGCGAGTCGACGGCGACGACCCGGCCCGTGTCGATGAGCGCGATCCGGTCGCAGAGCCGTTCGGCCTCCTCCATGAAGTGCGTGACGAGCACGATCGTCACGCCGGAGTCGCGCACCTGCTCCACCAGCTGCCAGGTGTCGCGGCGGGCCTGCGGGTCGAGGCCGGTGGTCAGCTCGTCGAGCACCGCGACGCGCGGCCTGCCGACGAGCGCGAGCGCGACGGACAGGCGCTGCCGCTGGCCGCCCGAGAGCTTGCCGAACGCGCTGTCCCGCTTGGGGCCCAGCCCGACGCGTTCCATGAGCTCCCGCCAGTCGGCGGGGTCGGGGTAGAAGGAGGCGTACAGGTCGAGCGCCTCCCACACCTTGATCTGTTCCGGCAGCGCGGCGCTCTGCAGCTGGACGCCCAGCACGCGGCGCAGGGCGTCGCCCTCGGTGACGGGGTCGAGGCCGGCGACGCGCACCGTGCCGCCGTCGGGGATGCGCAGCCCCGACACGCACTCCACGGTCGTCGTCTTGCCCGCGCCGTTCGGCCCGAGGATGCCGAAGATCTCACCAGCGCGGACGTCGAACGACACGTCGTCCACCGCCACGTGGTCCCGGTAGCGCTTGTGGAGGTTCTGGACCTCGATCACGTTCATGCTTCGACGCTAGGGACGCGCGCGCCGGCGCAGAATCGTGCTAGATCCAGGAAGGGGTGTACCTAGGTACAGAAGCGGCGACCCTCAGGCCGACTTGCGGGCCTTCCGCTTGGCGGGGGCTTTCTCCTCGGCCTTCTCCTGAGCCTTCTCCTCGGCCTTCTCGTCGTCCTTGGCCTTCTTGCCGCCGGCCGCCCGCTTGGGCTTGGCCTGCGGCCGGCCGGCGCCCTCGCGCTCCCGCTTGGCCGCCTCGACGCTGGCCCGCAGCGCGGCCATGAGGTCGACCGCAGGGCCGGCCTCCTCTTCCTCACGGGCCGGGACGACCTCCTTGCCCGCCACCTTGGCCTCGATCACCTGCTGCAGCGCCTCGCGGTAGGTGTCGTGGTACTCGCTCGCGTCGAAGTCCGACTCCATGGTGCTGATCAGGGACTCGGCCATCTTGAGCTCCTGGGCGCGCACCTCGATGTCCTCTTCGAGGAAGGCGAAGTCGGGCGTGCGGATCTCGTCCGGCCACAACATGGTCTCCAGGACGAACACGCCGTCCCTGACCCTGAGCGTGGCCAGCGACTCCCGCTGGCGCAGCGCCACCTTCACCACCGCGACCTGACCCGAGCTCTCCAGCGCGTCGCGCAGCAGTACGTACGGCTTCGCGCCCTGCGCGTCCGGCTCCAGGTAGTACGACTTGGCGAAGTAGATGGGGTCGATCTGCTCCGCGGGCGTGAACTGCAGCACGTCGATCCGGCGGGAGGTGCTCAGCGGCAGATCCTCGAAGTCCTCGTCGGAGAGCACGACGACCTCGCCGCTCGCCAGCTCGTAGCCCTTGGCGATGTCCGCGTACGGGACCTCCTCGCCGTCGACCGTGCACACGCGCTTGTAGCGGATCCGACCGCCGTCCTCCCGGTGCACCTGGTGGAACGTGACGTCCTTCTGCTCGGTGGCCGAGTAGAGCTTGACCGGGATGGTGACCAGCCCGAAAGAGATCGCACCCTTCCAGATGCTGCGCATAGGTCACCCCTCAAGCTCTCGATGGCCCGCCAAAGGGGCACATACCCGTCATGGGGCAACCAATGCCATACCCGGTCGAACCCATGCTGGCCGTAGCAGGGGAACTACCCGCCGACCGTGATCGGTACGGCCTGGAAGTCAAGTGGGACGGCATCCGCGCCCTCGTCCATCTCGACGGCGGGATGAGGGTGACAGGACGCCACGGCGTGGAGTACACCCGCCGCTACCCCGAAATTTCGGGGTTCGGCATCAAGAACGCCATCATCGACGGCGAAGTCGTCGCGCTCGACCTCCACGGCAGGCCCAGCTTCATCCGCCTCCAGCACCGCATGCACCTGACCGACCCCGACCCGGCCATGCTGCGGCTCTACCCGGTCACGTACATGCCGTTCGACCTGCTCTACCTCGACGGCATGCCGCTGTTCGACCTGACCTACCGCGACCGCCGGGCACTGCTCGACGAGCTGGACATCGGCGCGCCCCCGTACTTCCCCGGCGCGTCCGACCTGCTCACGGCCACGTACGAACAGGGGCTGGAAGGCGTGGTTGCCAAACGGCTGGACTCCCCTTACCGGCCGGGCACGCGGTCGCCCTGGTGGATCAAGGTGAAGAACCTGACCGCGCGCGAGGTCGTCATCGGCGGCTGGAAACCCGGCAAAGGCCGCCGTTCGGGCGGCATCGGCTCGCTGGTCATGGGGGTGTTCACGCCGGCCGGCCTGACGTACGTCGGCCACGTGGGCACGGGCTTCACCGACACCGCCCTGGACGATCTGTACGAGGCCCTGCGGCCCCTGGAGATCCGCCACAGCCCCTTCTCCAACCAGGTCCCGTGGCGGAATCGGTGGGTTAGGCCTGATCTGGTCGGGGAGGTGGCCTACACGATGTGGACGGACGAGCAACGACTGCGGCACCCCGTGTGGCGCCGCCTGCGCCCCGACAAGCTCCCCGCGGAGGTGACGCTGTGAAAGTGCCGGTCAAGGTGGACGGGCGCGAGCTGACACTGAGCAACCTCGACAAGGTCCTCTACCCCGAGTACGGCTTCACCAAGGCAGAGGTCATCGACTACTACAGCCGCATCGCCCCCGTCCTGCTCCCGCACCTGCGCGGCCGCCCCCTGACCGTCAAGCGCTACCCGAACGGCGTCACCGGCCAGTCGTTCTTCGAGAAGAACGCCCCGGAGCACACCCCGGACTGGGTCAGGCGGGTGAACCTGCCCGCCCCCGGCAGCACCAAGAACCGCGAGACCATCGACTTCGCCGTGGTGGAGGACCTGCCGACGCTCGTCTACTACGCCAACCTGGCCGCCCTCGAACTGCACGTGCCCCAGTGGCGGGTGGACGACGACGGCCGGGCCCAGCCGCCCGACACCCTCGTGTTCGACCTCGACCCGGGGCCGCCCGCGACGATCGTCGAGTGCTGCCGGGTGGCGCTGCGGCTGCGCGAGGTGCTGGAGGCCGACGGGCTGACCGCCGTGCCGAAGACCAGCGGCAGCAAGGGCATGCAGCTGTACGCCGACTGGGACTGCCGCGAGGAGCCGTCGGCGTACGCCAAGAGGCTGGCGCAGCTCCTGGAGAAGGAGAATCCCGAAGAGGTCGTCAGTGTGATGACGAAGAAGGCGCGACCTGGCAAGGTGTTCATCGACTGGAGTCAGAACAACCCGGCCAAGACCACCGTCGCGCCCTACTCGCTGCGGGCACGCGAGCGGCCCACGGTCTCCACTCCGCTGACGTGGAAGGAGGTCGAGGGCTGCGAACGCGCCGAAGACCTCGTCTTCGCGGCGCCGGACGTGCTCGCCAGAGTGGAGAAGCGTGGCGACCTTTTCAGCCGGGCGTAGGCTGGGTGCGTCCACACCAGAAGGGGGACCGATGATGTCGGAGATGGACGTTCGCGGGGACGAGGGCTCCTACGACGAGGAGTCGGGTGAGCTGTCAATCGAGGCTCCGGAGGCCGACGCCGCCGAGCAGCACCGCGAGATGCTCCAGACGGTCGGACGACTGCGCAGGGAGTTGCCGTTCGACGCCGATCCCGCCGACGCGGCCGACCAGGACCGGGTGGTGGATCTCGACGACGACGACTACCGCTGAGCCCGGCGGTGGTGCTGACCTGCGTAAAGGAGAGTCACCGCTGACGGGTGCCGCTGTGGCGCGGCCTACCCGCACGTAGGATGTCCGCACTGCCCGCTGAGAGACCAATGGAGACCCGCGTGACCGCAACCCCGGATGCCAAGCCCCGGGGCACCCGGCTGCCCCGCCTAGCCCGCCGCCGGCAGTTGCTGAGCGCCGCGCAGGAAGTGTTCGTGGAGAACGGCTACCACGCGGCCGCCATGGACGAGATCGCCGACCGGGCGGGTGTCAGCAAGCCGGTGCTCTACCAGCACTTCCCCGGCAAGCTTGAGCTCTATCTGGCGCTGCTCGACCTGCACGTCGACGACATGGTCAACCGCTGCAGGGAGGCCCTGGCCTCCACACAGGAGAACAAACTGCGCGTGCAGGCCACGTTCAGCGCGTTCTTCGACTTCGTCTCCACGCAGGGCGAGGCGTTCCGCCTGGTCTTCGAGTCCGATCTGCGCAACGTCGCGCCCGTGCGGCAGCGGATGGAGCGGTCCCTGCGCGAGTGCGCCGAGATGGTCAGCGTCCTCATCCAGGAGGACACCGGCTGCACCAGCGACGAGGCCCACCTCCTAGGCGTCGGCCTGGTCGGCATGGCCGAGGTCAGTGCCCGTTACTGGGTCACCACGCACGGCTCGATCCCCAAGGACGCGGCCGAGCAACTCATGGCCCGCCTCGCCTGGCGCGGCATCAGCGGTTTTCCGCGTACGGCATAACCCGTTCGCTGGGCGCGATCATTCGCGTCATCGTGGGTCATGGCGCGCCACGATGGAGGTGAGCCAGCCCGTCGACTAGGGAGCCCACGATGGAAGTCAAGATCGGCGTACGCTCAGTACACCGCGAACTCGTTGTCGAGACCGACCTGTCCGCCGATCAGGTCGAAGAGCAGATCAGAGAAGCCCTGGCGGTCAACGGCGGCGTGTTCGCGCTGACCGACACGAAGGGCAGGAGGATCGTGGTGCCGGTGGCGTCGCTCGGCTTCGTCGAGATCGGCGAGGACGAGGCCCGCCCAGTCGGCTTCGGCGGCACCCTCTGACACCGGCCCGGGAGGGTACGGCGCACCCCGCCGTACCCTCCCGGCGCCGCTTCCCGCCCGGCCCGTACGGCTCCCGAAGAGACGGGCGCTCCCGTGCGGCAGGCGGTCTGTACGGCTACTGACCGCGTGCGGAAGACGCACCTGCCCGATCCCTACGGCTCCCGGCCGCGTGCGCGCGTGGGTGGATCAGGCGGGAGCCTTGGAG
>NZ_SMKQ01000269.1 GCF_004348995.1 Nonomuraea terrae | reverse complement strand
GGTTCCGGCCGGCGGGCCGGAACCGGCGTGGCGGCGGGGGACGGTGGACATCGACAGGCCCGGGCCTGGGTCCTCTCCCAGCAGGTCCGTCATGGGCAGTCCGAGCTCGGCCTGCACCTCCCGCAGCCGGCGGGCGAACGCACGCGCCGACGCGTACCGCTGCCCGGGCTCTTTGGCCATCGCGCGCAGGATCGCCTCGAACAGCCCGGGCGGCACGTCGGGGCGGTTGAGCGGCGGCGGATCGACGCTGAGCACCCGGTACATCAGCGGCGCGATCGACGGGTCCGACGGGTTGTGGAAGGCGGGCCGCCCGGCCAGCAGGTGGTAGAGGGTCGAGCCGAGCGAGTAGACGTCGGTCGAGGCCGAGTGCGGCTGCCCGGTGAGCACCTCGGGCGCCGCGTGCAGCGGGGTGAACGCGTGCGAGGTGGCCGACACCTCCGCCGAGTCGACGACCCGGGCCACGCCGAAGTCGGCGATCGCCGGCTCGCCGTACCGGGAGATGAGGATGTTCTGGGGTTTGATGTCGCCGTGCAGGACGCCCGCCTCGTGGACGGCGGCCAGCGCGCCGGCCAGCTTCACGCCCGCGCGCAGCACGTCGGGCACCGGCAGCGGCCCCTCGTTGCCGACCTTGTCGCGCAGCGAGCCGTTCTCGAAGAAGTCCATCGCGATGTACGGCTTGCCGGAGCGTGTCACGCCGGTGTCGAAGACGGTCACGACGTTCGGATGGCCGGTCAGGCGGCCGGTGAGCTGCAGCTCGCGCTGGAACCTGCGCATCGTGCGCTGGTCGACCCGGTCGACGGAGAGCACCTTGAGCGCCACCACCCGGTCGAGACGCTCCTGGTAGGCGCGGTACACGACGGCGAACCCGCCCCGGCCCGCCTGATCGAGTACCCGGTAGCCGGGCGCGTCCTCGACTGGCAGCACGTCACTCCCCCTGATAGCGCTCGCGGGCGAGTTTAGTGTGAAATTTCGATACTAGAGGGGGTTCATCAGGTACGCGCCGAAGACCGCGGACGCCGCCGACACGAGCAGGAAGAAGAACACGTAGAAGCCGCCCGGCAGGAGCGTCAGCCGGGCCAGCTGGTCGGCGTCGGAGTCGCGGGCCTGCCGCCGGCGGCGCTTGCGCTGCAGCTCGATGATCGGCCGGATGCCGCCGAAGAGCAGGAACCACACGGCCACCAGGGCGACGACCTGCTGCGCCTCGGCCGGCGCGTACATGATCAGGGCGTACACCGCGCCGCCGGTGACCAGCAGGATGAGCGCGCCGTACAGGTTGCGGATCAGCAGCAACATGCAGACCAGGAACAGCAGCACGCTCCAGATCAGCAGCGTGATGCGCCCCTGCTCGGTCAGCCAGGCGGCGGCCAGGCCCAGCAGCGACGGCGCGAGGTAGCCGGCCAGCGCCGTCAGCACCATGCCGGGGCCGGTGGGCCTGCCCCTGGTCAGCGTCACGCCGGAGGTGTCGGAGTGGAGCCGGATGCCTTCGAGCTTGCGCCGGGTGACCAGCGCCATCAGCGCGTGGCCGCCCTCGTGGGCGATCGTGATCAGCCCCCGGGAGATCTGCCAGGGCATGCGGAAACCGACGAGCGCGAGTGCGGCCAGCGCCGAGACCGCGACGACCCAGGGGTCGGGGTCGGGCTGGACATCGATCAAATGGGCCCAGAGCTTGTCCATCGAGGAGAAACCCTAACCGCTCAGCCTCCTCCCCGGCTCCTGGACGACTGCGCATTTATCCGCATTCCGGGGGGAGCGCGCCGTTCGGCGGGAGCGCGGTCGGTAGGGTCTGCACCGTGGTCACGGAACGGGATTCTGACGCGCGCGTGCCGGACTGGTGGCGAGGGCTGGGACTCCCCGGCCTGATCGACCTGCACGTGCACTTCCTGCCCGAACGGATGGAACGCCGCGTGTGGCACCACTTCCACCACGGCGGACCGCTCATGGGCGAGGGCTGGCCGATCGCGTACGAGTGGCCGGTCGAGCGGCGGGTGGAGCGGCTGCGCGAGCTGGGCGTGCGATCCTTCCCCGCCCTGGCCTACGCCCACAGACCCGGCATGGCGGCCGACCTCAACGCCTGGACCTTCGGCTTCGCCCGCCGTACGCCCGGCTGCCTGCCGTCGGCGACCTTCTATCCCGAGCCGGGAGTCGCGAAGTACGTCAGGGCGGCGCTGGACGACGGCGCCCGGATCTTCAAGGTGCACCTGCAGGTGGGCGGGTTCGACCCGCGCGTCCCCGAGCTGGACGAGGTGTGGGGGCCGCTGGCCGAGGCGGGGGTGCCGGTGGTCGTGCACGCCAGCTCGATCCCCGTGCCGGGCGGCTACGTCGGCGAGGAGCCGATCAGCGAGGTGCTGCGCCGGCATCCGCGGCTGCGGGTGGTGATCGCGCACATGGGCATGCCGGAGTACGAACCGTTCTTCGAGCTGGCCGCCCGCTACGAGCGGGTCGCGCTGGACACCACGATGGCGTTCACCGACTTCTCCGAGCGCGGCATGCCGTTTCCCGAACGACTGCGGCCCGCGCTGCTTGACCTCGGCTTGGCGGGGAAGGTGGTGCTCGGCAGCGACTTTCCGACCATCCCTTACCCGTATGCCCATCAGCTCGACGCACTGGCCCGGCTCGACCTCGGCGACGACTGGTTGCGGGCCGTCTGCTGGAGCAATGGCATGGCCATGATCTGATATGACAGTGAACGATCGGCACGTAGCACTCATCAGCGCTTTCTTCGACGCTCTGGGCCGCGCGGACCTGGCGGCCATGGAGCGCTGCTACCACCCCGAGGTCAGTTTCGGCGACCCCATCTTCCAGGAGGTCGAAGGGCGCGACCGGGTGATGAGGATGTGGCGGATCCAGCTCGGCGTACGCAACGGGCTGACGTCCTCCTACCGCGACGTGCGCGCCGACGACTTCTCCGGCACCGCGCACTGGACGGCCCATTACACCTTCTCCAGCACCGGGCGCGAGGTGGTCAACGAGATCGACGCGCTGTTCAGGTTCGAGGACGACCTGATCGTCCGCCATCACGACGAATTCGACTTCAAGCGATGGTCGAAGATGGCGCTGGGCCGGCCGCACGGGCTGGTGCTCGGGTGGACGCCGATGTGGCGCAGGACCATCAGAGAACGCGCGGCGCGGCAGCTCGACGACCGGCAATCGTCCTAGTCGTCCTTATCGTCCTCATCGGGAGGGAGACCATGGCCAGGGTCAGAGGGTTCAGGCGCAGCGGCGAGGCACGCGAAGAGGCGCCCGAGCACTCGATGGACCCGCGCGCCACGGAGGAGGCCCCCTACCGCCCGACGGTGATCGACAACGCGATCTACCGCGACGGCGAACGGGTCGACAACCCCGGCTCGCTCGCCGACGCCTTCGAACGCCTCAAGCAGATGCCCGACAGCATGGCCTGGATCGGGCTCTACCGGCCCAAGGAATGGGAGCTGGTCAAGCTCGGCGAGGAGTTCCAGCTGCACGAGCTGGCGCTGGAGGACGCGATCGTCGGCTCCCAGCGGCCCAAGGCCGACCGCTACGGCGACACGCTGTTCGTGGTGCTGCGCGCCGCCCGCTACCTCGACGAGGTGGAGGAGGTCGCGTTCGGCGAGGTGCACGTCTTCGTCGGCCCCAACTTCGTGATCACCGTACGCCACGCCGAGGCGCCCGACCTGCAGGGCGTGCGCAGGCGCATGGAGTCGGACCCGGAGCTGCTGCGGCAGGGCCCGCAGGCCGTCCTGTACGCCATCCTCGACGCCGTGGTCGACGGGTACGCGCCGGTGATCGCCGGGCTGCAGAAGGACATCGAGGAGATCGAGGTCCAGGTCTTCGGCGGTGACCCGTCGGTGTCGCGGCGCGTCTACGAGCTGTCGGGCGAGGTGATCGAGTTCCAGCGGGCGACCTCGCCGCTCGTGGGCATGGTCCACGGCTTCATTGCTGGGGCGCCGAAATACGGCCTCAACGACGAGCTGCAGCGCTACCTGCGCGACGTGGCCGACCACGCGATCACCGTGACGGAGCGGATCTCGTCGTTCCGCCAGATGTTGCAGAACATCCTGGTGGTCAACTCGACGCTGGTGACGCAGGCCCAGAACGAGGAGATGGCCCGGATGACCGAGGCCAGCATCCGGCAGGGCGAGGAAGTCAAGAAGATCTCCGCCTGGGCGGCGATCCTGTTCGCCCCCACCCTGGTCGGCACCATCTACGGGATGAACTTCGACTTCATGCCGGAGACGCACTGGGTGTTCGGCTATCCGTTCGCGCTGATGCTGATGGGCGCCGTCTGCCTGGTGCTCTACACGGTCTTCAAACGCCGCGACTGGCTCTGACCCTGCTCACCACGACGCTGTGATGATCAGGCCGATCAGCAGCGTGAGGACGACGACCGCCTGCCAAGCGGGCGCGGGGCGGGGGCTCAGCCGTTCTCCCCGAGGCGGGCCTCCAGGACGCCGAGGCGCTCGGAGAAAGGGGCGATCTCGCGGCGGACGGCTGCGGTCACCAGCTCGGTGAGCGCCTCTGGCGCGGCCTGCGGGGTCTGCGCGCGGAGGTGGACGTAGCCGGCCAGGGCCGCGGACACGGCGCGCCGGGTGAGGCGCAGGTCGGCGCCCAGGGAGCGCAGCACCTCGCCGGCCGTGCCGTCGGGCTCGGCGATGAGGCCGAGGAGCAGGTGCTCGCAGCCCACGTAGTTGTGGCCCAGCGAGGTGGCCTCGGTGACCGAGAGCTCGAGCGCGGCGGCGGCGTGCGGGCCGAACCGTTCGGGCACGCCCGTGCCTGCCTCGGCGGGACGGTGACGGTCGAGCGCGGCCCGCATCTGGCCCTCGGAGATCTCCATGGTGGCCAGCACGCGCAGCGCGAGGTTGGTGCCCTCGCTCAGCATCCCGCCGAGGAGGTGTTCGGTGCCGACGGCGGCGGCGCCTTCCGCGCGGGCCTGCTCGGTGGCGAGCCTGAGCACCGTACGGGTCCTGGCGGTCATGTGGGTCAGGGCGCCGGTCGGCTGCTCCAGGTCGAGCTCGGTCAGAACGGTCTCCCTGATCGCGGTCACCCGGCGCACGGCCTGCTCCAGCGCACGCTGGCAAACCGCCGACACGGGCACCCCCGAGCTCTTCACGGCTTCGGCCAGGTCGTCCGGCAGGTACACGTTGATCTTTGGCATAACCCCACTGTAACCCCATGGGGTTATCCCCCGCAACGCGCGGCCGAAAGTCGCTTCCGGCGTGGGTCTCGACGGCCGTCGGGAGGCGGCGCCGCATGGCGAGGCGGAAGCCGGTGGGCCGGCTTCCGCCTGTGGAGTTGCGGGAACGGGTTATCGGCGGAATCGGGACTGGTTCAACCCGAACATCTCGGCCAGCCCGAGGAGCAGGACGATCACGCCGGTCACGACGTTGCTCCAGATCGTGGCCGTGGTGGCGACGTCGCCACTGACGACCCAGGGAGCGATGATCGTCCATACGCCGATCAGCGGGGCGATCCAGACGATGCCGTGCGTCCGGCCGTAGGCGGACGCGAACCCGAGTGCCAGCGTCGCCAAGGCGACTCCGGCGATCAGGTTGGTCACGGTCAAGGTCGTGAATCCGTCGAACCCGACGATCCACGCGGACATCGCGAGGTAGAGCCCGGCCAGGAACGTGAGCCCGGCGACCGCCCTGGCGGTCGGCGCCTCCGCGGCGAGCTCGTACTTCGCCCGTAGTTCCGCGATGTCGGGGTGCATTCTCATGGTCTCGCCAGCCATGTCTTCCACCACCTTCGAGCATGCAGCGGCATGCGTACGTGAGGTTGTGCGAACGACGGCCATGGACGCGGCGCGTGACGGCGCGGGCCCGTGCCGACTCCGTCCAGGCCGCCCGATTTGTACCTCTTAGTGTGATATTATCACGTTAGGAGAGGTTATGAGTTATGGGGCGACAGGCCGAACGACTCACTGAGCGGGACTACGCGAACCTGCTGTCCTTTCGTGTCGGGCTCCGCCGGTTCCTGAGGTGGAGCGAGCAGCAGGCGGCCCGCGTCGGCCTCACGGCGACCCAGCACCAACTGTTGCTGGCGATCCGCGGGCATGCCGACTCGCGCGGGCCCACCATCGGGGAGGTCGCCGACTATCTGTGCACCCGCCATCACAGCGCCGTACAACTGGCCGACCGTGTGGAGCTGCTCGGTCTCATCTGCCGCACCCGTGAGGAGGGCGGGGATCGCCGTGAGGTGCGTCTCGCGCTGACCCAGGCGGGTCTGGCGAAGCTGGCCCTGCTCAGCGCCGCGCACCTGGAAGAGCTCCGGCGGCTGGCTCCACTGATCAACACGCTGGTGCACCCGGCGCCCGCCGCTCGTCCGGCCGGCTCACGGTGATGAACGAACCGGGCGTCATGACGATCGCGCCGATGTCCCGGAACCGTGACGGGTGTGCGGGATGACCGTCGTCAGGACGCCGGGGGCCTCCGGGGACAGGACGGTGACGGACTCGGCGGTGCGGAGGTAGCCCGTCGAGATCAGGGCGGGTCGTACCGTCTGGCCCTCGGCCGGGAACTGCAGCAGGGTGACGCGGAAGCCCGTGTCGTCGCCCAGCTCCACCGCCCCGTCGCCACGCGACAGGACCTTGAGGCCCGGGTCGAAGTGCCACAGGCTGCGCAGGGTCCCCGAGGCCACGCGGTCGTGCACGGCCATCATGCCGGACCCGTGGGTGACGAACACGCGGCGGGTCCTGCGCACCCCGTACGCGTCGTCGGCCAGCTCGAACGACTGGTGACCAGGGCCGACGCGCGCGTCGAGCAGGCGGGTGGCGGTGCCGGGGCGGAAGGTCGCGCCGGTCGGGATGGGGACGTTGTGGGCCTCGGGTGAGCGGGTCCAGTCGGCGTAGCCGGTGCGCTCGTAGGAGTGGAACCCGGCCTCCACCAGGATCGGGCGGCCGCCGGCGAAGTAGGTGACGCCCAGGTGGTCCTCGTGCCCGTGCAGGCGCCGCCCCGGCCCGAACCTGATCGAGTAGTACGCGGACTCCGGATCGTCCCACGCGCTCCTGCCGAAGACGTATCCGCCGCCGAAGACCCGCACCACCGGCCCATCGTGCGGGAACCCGTCCGCACGGGCGTCGGCGGGGCTGTCGCCGATGGGGACGAGGCGGCCGTCGGGCTGGGTCGCGTGCGCGACGTACGCCTCCAGCGCCCGCCGCCTGGCCACCAGCCGCTCGGGGACCTCGGCCCCGCTCTCGCGGATCGCGCGCAGGGCGACGCCGAGGCGGCGGTGCACGTACAGGCCGTAGCGGGGGGCCTGCTCGTGCAGGGCGCCCTGCGCGTCTATGGCCAGCTCGGCCGAGGCCGTCATCCTGCGTACGGCCAGGTCGCGCCAGCGGGCCCGGCCGAGGCGGCAGGCGACGACGAGGAGAGCGATGTCCTGGTCGAGGCCGTGGTTGTGGCCTGGGCGGTAGAGGCCGGGGTCGGCCAGGAGCTCACCGTGCTCGGCCAGGCTGTCCCACAGTCGCGGGGTGTGCACGTGCTCGCTGAGGCACACCAGGGCAGGGGCGCGCAGCGCGATCGCGTGCTCGGCCCACGCCCACGGGCTGACGCCGGCGCCGCCCCGCGGGTTCGCCCGCATCCAGTGGTCGGCCACCGCCGCGGCCCGGTCGAGACAAGAGCGCTCGCCGGAACGCTCGTACTCGGCGACCAGGCGGCCCAGCCAGCGCAGCGTGTGCAGGTTCAGCGCCCACGAGCGGTTGCCGTGCGGATTCGCGGTCCAGTCGATCTCCGTGCCGAGCTGGACCGGCGGCCGGCCGGCGAACGTCACCAGGCCGCGCATCACCTCCTCCACCTTGACCCAGGGGAACTGGTCGCTCAGGCAGATGGCCCTGCCTGACGTCGTACGGGCACGCCAGAACACGTCGTGGCTCCTGTTTCAGGGCGCGCGGGACCCACGCGCGGCGCGTCGGGAAGATCAGGGAAGGTCGGGACCCTGGTCGGTCCAGCCGGCGGAGAGGACGACCTCGGAGCGCCCGCCGTGACCGCTGTCCGCGCAGGACAGCACCTGCGAGGAGTCCGGGTCGATGATCAGCGTCCGCCGGCCGCCGGAGGGCAGGTCGAAGGCGAACGCCTCTCCGGCGCGCCCGCGCGCGTCCGTGGCGGCGCCCAGGTAGCGGACCTCGGGCAGGTCGGCGAGCGCGCGGTAGGCGGCGGCGCGTACGCCGGGCGCGGACGGCTTGGTCCACAGCAGGCCGCTGAGCGCGTCGGCGAGCAGCCCGTCGGAGCCCGGCGGCAACATCGCGGCCACCCGCTCGCGCAGCGCCGCGGCGTCGGACGGCAGCGCGCTGATCTGCTCGTACGTCAGATCGCGTCCGGCCATGCTGAACGGCGCCCGGCCGGTGACGCGGGTGACCCGGCCCTGCTCGGCGGTCCACGCCTCCCCCTGCCTGGTCACCCACAGCTCGCTCGCACCCGCGCCGTCGCGCAGTTTCCTGACGTGCCAGTAGGTGCCGCCGGAGGTGGACGACGCGGCCGAGGAGGCGGCCGTCAGCAGGATGGACCGGCCGGAGAGAGGCTGGTCGCCGACGCCGGTGGTGAGCAGCAGGAACGCCGTCAGGGCGGCGGCGACGGCGGGGATCGCCAGCCACGACAGCCGCCTGCGCCGCCGCCGGGCCGTCACCCGCCGCCACACCCTGGCCTGGGCGTGCGGGTCGGGCCGCGGCTCGCCGTACAGGTCGTGGATCAGGTCATCCGTCAACGCGCACCTCCCCGAGCCGCGCGCGCAGCTTCTTCCTGGCCCGGCTCAGCCGGGAGCCGACGGTGCCGTACGGGATGCCGAGCGCGGTGGCGATCTCGTCGTGGCCGAGCCCGGCGAGGGCGACCAGCAGCAGCACGTCGCGGTCGCGCCGGTCGAGCCCGGCCAGGGCGGCGGCGAGCTCCGGCCGCAAGCTCTGGGCGCTGACGCGCACGGCCACCGACTCCTCGTGTCCCGGCGTGTCGGTCTCGGGGCCGCAGCGGCCGAGCGCGCGCAGGGTGCGGGCCTCCAGGCGGCGGTGCTTGCCGATGAGGTTCGTGGCGATGCCGTACAGCCAGGCGCGCACTCCCGCGCGGGACGGGTCGTACTGGGCACGCTTGCGATACGCGGTGAAGAACGTCTCGGCGACGATGTCCTCGGCGATGTCGGGGCCGAGGCGCTGGGCGACGTAGGTGTGGATCTCGCCGAAGTACGTGTCGAACACGGCGGCGAACGCGTCGGCGGTGTCCAGGGCCCCGGGTGCGCGGGCGGTCCACGGCACCGTGGTCGCGAGGGTCTCCCCCGTCATGTGCAGCCTTCCGATGTATCAGTGGTCATCTCTTATCACCCGATACACCGGATCACTTTCACGCTTTCCGCCGAGAATTCTGGAAAAAGCGGCGTATGTCCGCCATTTCGGCGTCGAGCTGGTCCTTGGGGAGGTCGCCGAACGGCGTCACGGTCACCTGGGTGCCCTTGCGGGCCCACACGCCCCTGACCACGCCGTCCGCCAGCACGACCGGACGCAGGACGCCGCCGCCGGGGAAGACCCGCTTGGCGTGCTCGGCGGCCAGGATCGGGTCGCGGGTGCGCCAGCCCAGGAGGTATTCGTCGAAGGCGGGCGCGAGGCGTACCGCGGGCTCCTCCTCGGGGGGCGGCGGGACGGCGGCGGTCAGGCGCCAGGCCGTGCGGGCCTCTCCCAGCGGCAGCCCCGACCAGGCGGCGAGGTCCTCGGGGGCGGACGGGTGGTGGGCGCGGCGGTAGCGCACGGCCAGCTCCCTCAGGGCGCGCTCGCGGTCAGGCTCGGCCGCGACGGGCGCGCCGAGCCAGTCGGCGGCGTGCACGTACGTGGGCTTGCCCGCGCGGAGCGGGCCCAGCACGGCCAGGCCGTGGCGGGCGGCCAGCGCCACCAGGTGCACGACGCCCTGGCCGCGCGCCCGGCCCGCCAGGCGCTCCTCCAGCTCGGCCTTGGTCAGCGGGCCCTGCCCCTCCAAAGCTCCTGTGATGAGGGCGAGCAGGTCGTCGCCGGTGACGCCCTCCTCGGCCAGGCGGCGCAGGGTGTTCGCCGGGCTGCCGGTCAGGGTCTGGATCCAGGGCAGGTCGTCGGCGTGGACGAAGTGCAGGGTGCCGCGCGGGCCCCACGTCCTGACGATCTCGCGGGCCTGCCAGACGTCCTCGACCTCGGCCGCGGTCAGGGTTGCCGAACGGGCGCGGAAGGCGAGCAGCGCCGAGGGCACGTCCTGGGCCTGCATCGCGCCGAGCCGCCGGACGATCTCGCCCGCGCCGGCTCCCGGCGGGCGGTGCAGGAGCTGGGCCTCGACGCTTCTGGGTGCGGTCATCGCAGGAGGAGGCGGTCACGGAGGCGGGTGGGGACGGGGGTGCGGGCGCGTACGGCGCGGCGGAGGGCGTCGCTGCGTGCCCAGGCCGCGGTGGCGGCCTGGGC
>NZ_SMKQ01000268.1 GCF_004348995.1 Nonomuraea terrae | reverse complement strand
CGCCGCCGAGCGATCCTGCCCCGTCCCCGGAGGAAACGTCTGGCTCTTCGTTGATCGCATGCGGTTCATCTCCGCCCTTCTCGCGTGAACTGCAACGCAACGTTGCGTCGTAATGGTAAGGGAAGGCGTGGTGGATCGCGAGAGGGCTGTCAAGATGGAGAGGTGCCCAGGATCGAATCCACCGCGGCCAGGTTCGCCAAGCTCGGCTTCGCCGACGGAGCCAGGGCCGCTCAGCTCGTCCGTCAGTCCGGGGCCGACCTGGACCACGTCCTGGACGCCCTGGTCGACGTGGCCGACCCCGATCTGGCGCTGGTCTCGCTGATCCGTCTGGCCGAGCGCGAGCCGGCCGTGCTGGACACGATCCGCCGCGACACGGGGCTGCGTTCCAGGCTCTTCGCCGTCCTCGGCGTCAGCGCCGCGCTCGGCGAGCACCTCGTCCGCCATCCCGGCCAGGTGGCCCTGCTGGCCGAGCCGCGCCCCGGCGACGCGCGGGCCGAACTGTTGCGCGCCGTCGGCGCCGAGCCCGGCGAGGACGAGCCGCGCGCCACCGCCCCCGACCCGCTCGTGGCGCTGCGCGTGGCCTACCGCGGCAGGGTGCTCCACCTGGCCGCCCGCGACCTCACCGGGCAGGTCGCGCTGGCGGAGGTCACCTCCGAGCTGTCCGACCTCGCCGGGGCCGCGCTGGAGGCCGCCCTGGCCATCGCCCGCACCGAGGTGGAGGCCGCCGACGTCAGGTTCGCGGTGATCGGGATGGGCAAGTGCGGCGCCAGGGAGCTCAACTACATCAGCGACGTCGATGTGATCTTCGTGGCGGAGCCGCGCGAGGGCGCCGACGAGGACAAGGCGCTGCGTGCCGCCACCCGGCTGGCCCAGGCCATGACGCGGGCCTGCAGCGCGACCACCTCCGAGGGCTCGCTGTGGGAGGTGGACGCCGGGTTGCGCCCGGAGGGCCGTTCGGGGCCGCTGGTGCGCACGCTCGCCAGCCACCTCGCCTACTACCGCCGCTGGGCCAAGACGTGGGAGTTCCAGGCGCTGCTCAAGGCCCGCCCGGTGGCGGGCGACCTGGAGCTCGGCGCCGCGTACGTCGAGGCCGTCAACGAGCTGGTCTGGTCGGCGGCCACCCGCGAGGATTTCGTCGAGGACGTGCAGGCCATGCGCCGCCGGGTCGAGGCGCACGTGCGGGCCGAGGGGGAGCGGCAGCTCAAGCTGGGCCCCGGCGGGCTGCGCGACATCGAGTTCGCGGTGCAGCTGCTGCAGCTCGTGCACGGCCGGCTCGACCCGCTGCTGCGCCGCAGGGCCACCCTCCCGGCGCTGGCCGCGCTCTCCCGGGGCGGTTACGTCGGGCGCGACGACTCCAAGAGCCTCGCGGAGGCGTACGCGTTCCTGCGCCAGGTCGAGCACCTGCTGCAGCTGCACCGGCTGCGGCGCACCCACCTGGTGCCCACCGAGGAGGCCGATCTGCGCCGGCTGGGCCGCGCGCTCGGCATGCAGACCGACCCGGTGGGGGAGTTCACGGCCCGGTGGCGGCGGCACGCGATGGAGGCGCGGCGGCTGCACGAGAAGCTGTTCTACCGGCCGCTGCTGCAGGCCGTCGCGCGGCTGCCGGAGTCGGAGGCGCGCCTGTCGCCCAGGGCCGCCGAGGCCCGGCTGGAGGCCCTCGGCTACGTCGACCCCACGGGCGCGCTGCGCCACCTCGCGAGCCTGACCACGGGGGTGTCGCGGCGGGCCGCGATCCAGCGCACGCTGCTGCCGGTCATGCTCGGCTGGTTCGCCGACACGCCCGATCCCGACGCCGCGCTGCTCGGGTTCCGGCAGGTCAGCGACAGGCTCGGCAGCACGCCGTGGTACCTGCGGCTGCTGCGCGACGAGACCGCCGTCGCCGCCCGGATGGCCCGCGTCCTCGGCACCAGCCGCTACGCCACCGGCCTGCTCATGCACGCCCCCGAGGCGGTCGCCATGCTCGGCTCCGACGAGGAGCTGGCCGTACGCTCGCAGGAGTCGCTGCTCGGCGAGGCGTCCGCGGCGGTGTCGCGGCACGCGGGAAACCCCGAGACCGCCGTCACGGCCGTGCGGGCGCTGCGGCGCAGGGAGCTGTTCCGCACCGCCGTGGCCGACATCTCGGGGCTCATCGACATCGAGGCCGTCGGGGCCGCGCTGTCGCAGCTCAACGACGTCACCCTGCAGGCCGCGCTCGACGCCGCCCTCAGCAAGGTCGGCGACGTCACCTCGTTCGCGATCATCGCCATGGGCCGGCTCGGCGGCATGGAGTGCTCGTACGCCAGCGACGCCGACGTGATGTTCGTCCACTCGCCGCGGCCGGGGGCCGACGAGCGCGAGGCCACGAACGCCGCGTACGCGGTGGCCAACGAGCTGCGCCGGCTGCTGTCGCTGCCCGCGCCCGACCCGCCGCTCATCATCGACCCCGACCTGCGTCCCGAGGGCCGGCAGGGTCCGCTGGTGCGCACGCTGGCCTCCTACCGCGCCTACTACGCCCGCTGGTCGTCGCCGTGGGAGTCGCAGGCGCTGCTGCGCGCCCGGTTCTCGGCCGGTGACGCCGAGCTCGGGGCGGCGTTCACCCGGATGGCCGACGAGCTGCGCTATCCGCGCGGCGGGCTGCCCGACGACGCGGTCAGGGAGATCAGGCGGCTCAAGGCCCGCATGGAGGCCGAACGCCTGCCGCGCGGCGCCGACCCCGCCCTGCACACCAAGCTGGGCCCCGGCGGGCTGTCCGACGTGGAGTGGGTGGCCCAGCTGCTGCAGCTGCGCCACGCCGGCACGGTGCCGTCGCTGCGCACCACCCGTACGCTCGACGCGCTGCGCGCGGCCGTGGCCGAGGAGCTGCTCGCCCCGGCCGACGAGGCGGTGCTCGCCGAGGCGTGGCGCTTCGCCTCCCGCGTCAGAGACGCGATCATGCTGGTCAAGGGCCGGCCGGGCGACAGCGTGCCGCGCGACTCGGGGGAGCGCAAGCTGATCGCGCGGACGCTCGGCTACCCGCCCGACGGCTCGGAGGACTTCCTCGACGACTACCGCCGGGTCACCCGCCGGGCCCGCCGGGTGGTGGAGCGCGTCTTCTACGGCGACTGATCGTGCGGCTGATCGTTGCGGCGCCACGCCGCGTGGGTGTATGAATGCGCGGTGTTATCCGTTTACGTGGATCTGGCCCTTGGGCTCGTGGTGTCGTTCCTGCTGCTGTCGTTGCTGGTGAGCGGGCTGAACGAGGCATTCGTCCGGTTGCTGGCCATCCGCAGCAAGTTCCTGTGGGCCTATCTCCGGGACACCATGGACGGCGCCGACGACAAGACCGGCCCGTGGCTGCCGGCCGGCGTGCTCGACGTGTTCAGGGTGCTGCCGTTCGTACGTGATCCACGCCCCCGGCACAACGCGCTGCCCGCGCCCGCGCACCCCGCGGCGATGCCCGAGACCGGCGCAGGCGACTCGATGATCAAGCTGTTGTACGAGCGGGTCCGCGAGATCGACCACGCCAAACGGGGCCGCACCAGCATCGCCGACATCCCGCCCGCCAGGTTCGCGGTCGCCGTGATGGAGCTGGCCACGGCACGCGACGGCGACGTCGAGGGCTTCCTGGGCCGCCTCCAGCAGATCGGCAGCCCGCTGTACGGCCCGCTCAAGGGCGTCTGGGAGTCGGCGCAGCGCGACCTCGAGCGGTTCACGAAGGGCGTCGAGGCCTGGTTCGACGGCGAGATGCAGCGCCTTTCCATGCTCTACAAGCGCTACGTCAAGTGGGTCGTCGCCGTGCTCGCCGCCGTGGTGACGCTGCTGTTCTCGATGGACGGCCTGGAGTACGCCAAGACGCTGCTGCGCGACAACGCCTTCCGCGCCTCGGTGACGGCCTTCGCCGACGCGAGCCCCGAGGCGTACGCCGAGCTGCGCGCGCAGTGCGCCGGTGAGGACCCGGTGGCGTGTGTGACCGAGACGCTGAGCCGGCCCGCGCTGGTCAGGATGATGGACCAGGCGCTGCTCAGCCTGTCGATCCCGGCGCAGGGCGAGCCGAGCGTCCACTGGAACGGCGGCGCGTGGTGGGACCGGATCAGCACGCCCAGCCACTGGCCCGGATTCCTGCTGACGTACGTGGCGCTGCTGTTCGGGGCGCCGTTCTGGTGGGACGTGCTGCGCCGCATCACCGGCATCAGGGTGAGGCGCTGACCCCCGGACCGCCCGTGGCGGCCAGCGTGATCACGTCGGCCAGCGCGGCCAGCTCGTCCGGGTCGTCGGTGAGCCTGGCCGTGGCCAGCCGCAGGTGGTGCCGGGAGTCCGGCTCGACCACGTAGCGGCTGCCCGGCGCGACCGAGATGCCGTGCGCGGCCAGCGTGACCAGCGCCGCGGGCTCGTCGCGCACCGGCACCCACAACACCAGGCCGTCCCTGCCGCCCGTCGGCACGCCGCGGGCCGCCAGCTCCGCGGCCAGCCGGGCACGCCGCGCCGCGTAGACCTCGCCGGCGTGCCGGACGCGCTCGCGCACCTCGGCGTCGCCCAGCAGGTGCGCCAGGGCATCCTGCAGGATCCTGCTGGTCCAGCCGGTGCCGAAGCTGCGCAGCACGCGCACCCGCTCCACCGCTTCGGCTGCCCCGCCGATGACCGCGATGCGCAGGTCGGGCCCGTGCGACTTCGAGTACGACCGCACCAGCACCGTACGGTCGGGAAAACGGGTCCCCAGGCTCACCATCGGCGATACCGACAGCTCGCCGATGCCGTCGTCCTCCACGATGAGCGTCGCCGACCGCTCCAGCAACGCGGCCAGCTCGGCCGACCGCTCTGGCGTCACGGCGTGGCCGCACGGCGACTGCCCGCGCGGCTGGTAGACGAACGCCACCGGCCGCGCCCGCAGCGCCCTGGCCAGCGCGGCGGGCACGGGCCCGTCCTGGTCGCAGGCGACCGGGATGATCTGCACGCCGATCGTCTCCAGGATGTCGAGCAGCCGCGCGGCCGTCGGCTCCTCGATCGCGATCCGGTCGCCCGGCAGCGCCGTCGTCTGGCACAGCAGCTGGACGCCCTCGTACCCGCCGCCCACCGCGAGCCAGCCCCGCGCCGTGAACGGCCAGTCCGGCTCGACCGCCGCGCGCAGCCGGGGCGTGATCGTCTCGCGGGTGTAGTCGTTGAGCCCGTCGGCCCCCGCGGCGGCGACCAGAGCGGCCTCCAGCGGCGGGAGCAGGGCGGCGTCCGGTGAGGCGATCGCCAGGTCGATGGCCAGGCGGTCGCCGAAATGGCCGATGCGCTCGTACCGGATGGGGCGGGGCACGTCCGGCGGGCCGAGGACGACCGTGCCGCGGCGGCGCTCGGTCCTGATCATTCCGTGTTTGCGCAACTCGGCCCAGGCCTCCGCGACGGTGCCCGAGCTGACGCCGAGCTCCCTGGCCAGCCCCCGTACGGTCGGCAGCCGCGTCTGTGCGGTCACCGTCCCTTCCCTGATCAGCGCGGTCAGGGCGGCCGCGATCCCGCGCGCGCTCGGGTCGCCGATCCGCTCGGCCAGCCAGGAGGCTTCCACTCGGTCTCCTTGAAAAACTTTGTTCAGCAACAAAGATCATCTTGTGTTGCTCTTCCGACTGAACATATGGTTTTTCGCAATTCGCGGCAACTAATGTCGTTTGGGGGGTTTGTGGCGAATATTCGGATTCGACTGGCGTTGCGGGACTGGGACCACCTGGTGCCCGTGCAGACGGGAGACGTCCGGCCCGACGGGTTCGAGCTGGACCTCGACTCGCGTGCCGGCACGCCCGACGTCCTGAGCGAGCCCGGCCTCGACGGAGGAGAGACCTCCTTCAGCCGGTACGTCCTCGGCCGCGCCGCCGGCGACGACCGGCTCGTGGGCCTGCCCGTCTTCGTGATGCGCGGCTTCCGGCACCGCTGCGTGCTCGTCCGCAGCGACAGTGAGCTGACCGCGCTGGAGGAGCTCAAGGACGCCCGGATCGGCCTCACCGGCTGGCCCGACTCCGGCAACACCTGGACCAGGGCGCTGCTGCGGGCCGCGGGCGTCGACCTCGGCGGCATCTCCTGGACCGTCGGCCCGCTGGTCGCCGGCGAGACCGGCAAGGACCGCGTCGGGCCCGTGCCGTTCCCCGACAACGTCTCGCTGACCGGCGAGGGCCTGGCCGACGGGCTCGCGGACGGCCGCCACGACGCGATCATGACACCGTTCATGCCGCCGGGGTTCTTCACCCCCCGCAGCGGCTTCCGCCACCTGCTGCCCGACCACCAGGCCGCCGAGCTGGCCTACTACCGGCAGACCGGCTTCGTGCCCGGCATCCACCTGGTGACCCTCAAGCGCGAGAGCGTCGAGCGCCACCCGTGGCTGCCGCAGGCCGTCCAGGACCTGTTCGAGCGGTCCAAGCGGCACTGGCTGGCGCGGCGGCGGCTGCTCGCCGACACCACGCCGTGGCTGCTCGCCGACCTCGCCGCGACGGCCCGCACCTTCGGCGAGGACTGGATGCCGTACGGCGCCGGGCCGAACGCCGCCATGGTCGCCGCCTTCTGCGAGGAACTGCACGCCCAGGGAATCTCGAACCGCCGCATCGCGACCGAGGAGGTCTTCGCCGCATGAGAATCGCCGTAGGACAGTTCGCCTCCGCGCAGGAGTGGGACGCCAACCTCAAGACCTGCCGAGAGATGATCGACGGCGCCGTGGCGGGCGGCGCGGACCTGCTGGTCCTGCCGGAGGGCGCGCTCGCGCTCTTCGTGGACGAGCCCGCCCGCATCCGCGAGGCCGCCCAGCCGCTGGACGGGCCGTTCGTCAGCGGCCTGGTCGAGCACACGCGCGGATCGAACACCACCGTGATCGCCGGCGTGCACGTCCCCGCGGGCGACGGCCGCGTCTCCAACGTGCTGGTCGCCGCCAGGGACGGCGAGATCGTGGCCACCTACACCAAGCTCCACCTGTACGACGCCTTCGGCCGGCGCGAGTCCGACAACGTCGTCCCCGGCACCAACCCGCCCGTCGTCATCGACTGCGCGGGCTGGAAAGTCGGCCTCATGACCTGCTACGACGTGCGCTTCCCCGAGCTGGCCAGGCTCCTGGCCGACCAGGGCGCCCAGGTGATCGCGCTGCCCGCGGCGTGGGTGCGCGGCCCGGCCAAGGAGTGGCACTGGGAGGTCATGGTGACCGCCCGCGCCCTGGAGAACACCTGCTACGTGGCGGCCTCCGGCGAATGCGGCCGGCGCAACATCGGCGCTAGCATGATCGTCGACCCGCTCGGCATCACCCGCGCCCGCCTCGGCGACGCGCCGGGGCTGCTGTGGTCCGACGCCTCCGCCGACGAGCTCGCGAATGCCCGCCGCACCCTTCCCGTCCTCGAGAACCGGCGCTTCGCCGTGGACCCGCGATTGGAGCGACATGCCTGACCACCCCCGCATCCTCGGTGCCGCACTGCTCGCCGGCGCCCTCCTGCTGGCCGGCTGCGGCGCCAACCCCGAGGAGGCCGAGGGCGTGCTGGACTCCCAGCAGCCCACCGGCGCGAGCGCCGCCGCCCAGGTCAAGGACCAGGCGCTGTACGACCGGCTGCCGGACAAGGCCAAGCAGGCGGGCAAGCTGATCTCCGTCAACAACGGCTCGTTCCCGCCGTACGAGATCGCCGGGGCCGACGGCCGGTCGCTGACCGGCGCCTCCGCCGACATGTCGGAGGCCATCGGCCAGGTGCTCGGCGTCAGGATCGAGCACGTCACCGTGGACGGCCTGCCGAGCTCGCTCACCGGCATCGCCTCCGGCCGCTACGACTTCGCCATCGGCCCCGTGGGTGACTTCGCCGACCGGCAGAAGGCCAACGACTTCGTCGACTGGGTCAAGGAGTACGTCGTCTTCGCGGTGCCCAAGGGCAACCCCGACAAGATCGGCTCGGTCGCCGACACCTGCGGTCTGAAGATCTCCGTCATGGCCGGTGGCTCGGCCGAGGCCGTGATCAAGAAGCAGTCCGAGACGTGCGCGAAGGAGGGCAAGCCGAAGATCGGCGTGCAGTCGTACAAGGACCAGCCGACCTCGGTGCTCGCGGTCAGCTCCGGACGGGCGGACGCGTTCTTCTCCTCCCAGGCGCCGCTGACGTACTTCGTCTCCCAGGCCGGCGGCAAGCTGGAGCTGGCCGGCAAGGGCCAGGCCAACGGCTTCGACGACCTCTACCAGGGCGCCGTCGTGGCCAAGGACTCGCCGTTGCGCGACGTGCTCAAGGACGCCTTCCAGAAGCTCATGGACAACGGCACCTACGACCAGATCATGGCCAGGTGGGGCACCTCCGACAACGCGCTCGACCAGGCCGGCGTGAACCTGGCGACGGCATCATGAAAGAGCTGCCCGAGATCGACGTGGCGGGCGCCGCCCGCACCCGCCACCCGCTGCGCTGGGTCGCCTCGCTCGTGCTGCTCGTGCTCGCCGCCCAGCTCGTCTCCCTGCTCGTCACCAACCCCAACTTCCAGTGGGACGTCGTCGGCCGCTACGTGAACGCGCAGATCATCGGCCAGGGCATCATGACGACGCTGCTGCTGACCGTGATCGCCATGTTCGTGGGCGTGGTGCTCGGCGTGCTGCTGGCCGTCGGGCGTATCTCGGAGAACCCGGTCGCCCGTGCCGCCTGCGGCCTGTACGTGTGGTTCTTCCGCGGCACGCCCGTGCTGGTGCAGCTCGTGCTCTGGTACAACCTGTCGTACCTGCTGCCGGAGATCTCCTTCGGCATCCCGTTCGGCCCCGAGTTCGTCAGCGCCGACACCAACGTGCTCATCACGCCGCTGCTGGCGGCCATCCTCGGCCTCGGGCTCAACGAGGGCGCGTACATGGCGGAGATCATCCGCGGCGGCCTCATGTCGGTGGACCCCGGCCAGACCGAGGCCGCCTCGGCGCTCGGCATGAGCGGCGCCCGCACCTTCCGCCGGATCGTGCTGCCGCAGGCCATGCGGTTCATCATCCCGCCCACCGGCAGCCAGGTGATCAGTATGCTCAAGGCCACGTCCCTGGTCAGCGTGATCGCGCTGGCCGACCTGCTGTACACCGTGCAGTCCATCTACAACCGCACCTTCCAGACCATCCCGCTGCTCATCGTGGCCTGCGTCTGGTACCTGGTGATCACCTCGATCCTGTACGTCGGCCAGTCGTTCATCGAGCGCCACTACGCCCGCGGCGCCACCAGGAACCAGCCCCAGGGCTTCTGGTCGTTCGTGACGTCCTTCCGCCGCCGTCCGATGCCCACCCCGGAGGTGCCCTCGTGAGCGTCCCCATGGTCCACGCCCGCGGCGTGCGCAAGCACTTCGGCCACCTGGAGGTGCTCAAGGGCATCGACCTCGACGTGCAGCCGGGGGAGGTCGTCGTCATCCTCGGGCCGTCCGGCTCCGGCAAGTCGACGTTCCTGCGCTGCGTGAACCACCTGGAGACCGTCGACGGCGGCGCCATCTTCGTCGACGGCGAGCTGATCGGGTTCGAGGCGTCCGGCGGGAAGGTGCGCCACCTGCGCAAACGCGAGATCACCCGCCAGCGCCGCGAGATCGGCATGGTCTTCCAGCAGTTCAACCTCTTCCCGCACTTCACCGTGCTGCAGAACGTCATGGAAGCGCCCGTGGGCGTCCGCGGCGCGCCGCGCGAGCAGGCCAGGGAACGCGCGCACGCGCTGCTGCGCCGCGTCGGCCTGGAGGACAAGGCGGGCAGCTACCCGCGTCAGCTCTCCGGCGGCCAGCAGCAGCGGGTCGCCATCGCGCGGGCGCTGGCCATGCGGCCCAAGCTGATGCTCTTCGACGAGCCCACCAGCGCCCTCGACCCCGAGCTCGTCGGCGAGGTGCTGGCCACCATGAAGGGCCTGGCCGAGGACGGGCTCACCATGATCGTGGTGACGCACGAGATCGGGTTCGCGCGCGAGGTGGCCGACCGCGTGGTCTTCATGGACGGCGGCGTGGTCGTGGAGGCGGGCACCCCCGCCGACGTCCTCGACAACCCCAGCAGCCCGCGGACGCAGGCGTTCCTCAGCCGCGTACTCTGAGGTCCCATGGAGACCGAGCGGCTGATCATGCGCCGGTGGCGCGACGCGGACCGGGCGCCGTTCGCCGAGATGAACGCCGACCCCGAGGTGATGCGGCACTTCCCCGCGCCGCTCACCCGCTCGCAGAGCGATGCCATGGTCGACCGGATCGAACGCCACTTCGACATGCGCGGCTACGGGCTGTGGGCGCTGGAGGAGCGCTCGACCGGCCGGTTCGTCGGCTTCACGGGGCTGGCGCTGCAGACGTTCGAGGCGCCGTTCCTGCCGGCCGTCGAGATCGGGTGGCGGCTGGCCCGTCCGGCCTGGGGGCGCGGCTACGCGACCGAGGCGGCCCGTGAGGCCGTGCGGTACGCGTTCGACGAGGCCGGGCTCGACGAGATCGTCTCCATGACGGCCGTGGGGAACGCCCGGTCGCGTGCCGTGATGGAGCGGCTGGGGATGACCCGCGACCCGGCCGACGACTTCGACCACCCCCGCGTCCCGCCCGGCGACCC
>NZ_SMKQ01000267.1 GCF_004348995.1 Nonomuraea terrae | reverse complement strand
CTCCACCACCGCCCCGAGCCCCACCGCGGCGTCCGCGGGCTCGGTCAGGGCGCGTCGCACGCCGTTGACGATCGTCTGCAGGCCGCGGCCCAGGCCGTCGCCGATCTCGGCCGCGATGCGCAGCCGCTCCTCGTCCACGGCCGCGGCGGCCAGCGCCAGGCGGGTGGCGTGCAGCTCGTCCACCCGCTCGACCAGCCGGATGAGCCCCGGCACGATCAGCGTCATCAGCACCGTGGTGATCGTCAGGTCGAGCGTGACGAGCACGTCGCCGCTCCGCGCGTACGCGATCACCGCCGCCCCCAGCACCACACCGGGGACGAGCGACCACAACCGGGTGACCAGCAGCGACCCGGCCAGGAAGCCCAGGATCACCACTGACGCCCCGGTCCCCACGCTCACCCAGACGACCAGCAGCGCCTGCGCCGCGAGCAGCCACCACCTCCGCGACCAGAGCGTGTACAGACACTGCACGGCGAACACGAGCAGCGCCGCCGTCGCCCCCGCCAGGACGTACACGCCGCACAGAGCGGCCAGCACCGCCACCACGATCACCCGCGCCACAACCACATCCCGCAGCCTAGGAGCATCCCAGCGAGCGACGGCCACCGGGAGACCGAGCGGGCTAGGAGAAGCCTCGGGGGAGGACGGCGACCGGGCGGTCGGAGGCTCGTAGCATCTTCATCGCCAGCTCGCCGAGGAAGACGCGGTGGGGCTCGGCGTCCTCGCTGGCGGCGCAGACCAGGAGCTCGCCGGGCAGCCACTCCACGTTCCGCATGGCGGCGACCACGTCGTGGCCCTCCGCGACGTCCGACTCGGCCTCGATGCCGGTCGTCTCCCACGCCAGCCGTACGGCCAGCGCGAGGTCGTCGCGCAGCCGGTCGGGGTCTTCCGTGCGCAGGTCGAGCGTGATGAGCCGGAGCGGCACGCCGAAGCGCAGCGCCGCCTGGGCGACCCGTTCGACGGCCTCGTCGCACTGCGGCCGGTGCACGTACGCGAGGGTGAGCCGGTCGTGCTCCTCGGGCGGCTCGTAGTCGGCGGGGGCGATCATGACGGCCTCCGACGAGCGGTGCAGCAGGTGGTCGGAGGTGGCGCCGATCGCGATGCGGCCGTGCTGCCCGCCGGACGCCGAGCCCACCACGATGAGGTCGGCCCTGATCCTGCTGGCCAGCACCGACAGCCCGCGCCCGGTGCCGCGGCTCTCGAACGTGAGGTAGCCGGCCGGCGTGGGCCCCAGCTCCTCGGCCGCGTGCGCCAGGTTGGCCTGCGCCTCGACCGCCAGCCCAGGGCTGCCGGGCGGGTAGATCGTCGCGACGGTCAGCTCGCCGCCGGTGAGCCGGGTGATCGACGCGCCGAGGGCGAGCGCGTCGCGCCCACCCCGGTCGTTCGCATACCCGACGATCACGTGCCCCCCGATCACGAAAGCCCTCTTACCCGCTCCGACCAGGGAATACGCGACCTTGATCCGAACGTTGTAAACCTTTGGAGGAGTAAAGAAAGTGAAGATCACCCTAGAGACCAAGTTCGTCGGGTCCCTCGGCCCGGTCACGCTGCTTGAAGCGGTCGAACAACTCCGTAAGCACGACCTGGCCTGCACCGTGGCCGCCGACACGGTCGAGCAGAAGGTCAGCCTCTTCTCCGACTGCGTGGAGCGCGGGTTCACGCCGCTCCGCAGCGAGATCATGGCGGCCTACTACGTGGCCGAGCGCGACGCCACCACAGAGGCGTTCGACCGGGGCCTCATCACCCGGGCCGAGCTGGAGACGAAGCACGCCGCGCTGGCGCGCCAGCTCCTCACCTGACCCACGTCTCCGGCCTTTCGGGCCGAGAATTTCCCTCTTTCGGTCGAGGCGTCTGACCGGCGATGTCCGTAAGGTCGTGTCCATTGATCATTAAGGGATTGGACACGTGTGTTTCAGGACATCGTCGGTTTCGCCCTCGGCACGCCCGAGTGGCTGCACACGCTCGCCGAGGTCGGCACGGATGGCGGGCTCTTCCTGTTCGCGGCGTTGTTCGCGGTGGCCGCGCTGCGGGCGTGGCGCGGCCCGGCGCGGGACCTGGCGCTGGTGGTGGCGGGCCCGGTCGGCATCACGCTGGCGTACCTCGTGAGCGAGGTCGTCAAGGTGTTCGTCAGGGAGGAGCGGCCGTGCCGGGGCGGGGTGGCGACGATCGCCGCCTGCCCGCCCTCGGCCGACTGGTCGTTCCCCAGCAACCATACGGTGATCGCCGCGGGCGCCGCGGCCACGCTCGTGCTGGCCTGGCGCGGCCTGGCCTGGCTGGTGTTCCCGCTGGCCGCCCTCATCGCGTTCTCGCGGGTGTTCATCGGCGTGCACTATCCGCATGACGTGGTCGCGGGGTTCCTGCTCGGCGTGGGACTCGCGCCGCTGTTCACGCTGCTGCTGGTGGGCGCCGTCACCCCTGCGGTACGTCTGGCGCGAACGCGTCTGTCGCCGCGATGAGCCGGTCGAGGATGCCGGGCTCGGAGTAGGCGTGCCCGGCGTCGTCGACCACGTGGAACTCCGCCTCCGGCCAGGCCTTGTGCAGGTCCCACGCGGTGGCCATGGGCGTGCAGGCGTCGTAGCGGCCCTGCACGATCACCGCCGGGATGTGCCGGATCTTCCCGGCGTCCTTGATCAGCTGGCCGGGCTCGAACCAGCCGCCGTGGGTGAAGTAGTGGTTCTCGATCCTGGCGAAGGCGATGGCCTTGTCCTCCTCGCCGAACTCCGCCACCCGCCCGGGATCGGGCAGCAGCGAGACGGTCGCGCCCTCCCACTGCGCCCACGCCCGCGCCGCCGCGAGCCTGGCCTCGTCGTCGGGGCCCTCCAGGCGCCGGTGGAAGGCCGCGATCAGGTCGTCGCGCTCCTCCGGCGGGATCGGCGCGACGTAGCGCTCCCACAGGTCCGGGAAGAGGTGACTCGCGCCCTCCTGGTAGAACCAGCGCAACTCCTGCGGGCGCAGGGTGAAGATGCCGCGCAGCACCAGCTCGGTCACCCGGCCGGGGTGGGTCTCGGCGTACGCGAGCGCCAGCGTGCTGCCCCATGACCCGCCGAGCACCTGCCAGCGCTCGATGCCGAGGTGTTCGCGCAGCCGTTCGATGTCGGCCACCAGGTGCCAGGTGGTGTTGGCGCTCAGGTCGGTGGCCGGGTCGGAGGCGTGCGGCCGGCTCCGGCCGCAGTTGCGCTGGTCGAACAGGACGATGCGGTAGAGCTCGGGGTTCCACTGGCGCCGGTGCTTGGGGTCGCACCCGCCGCCGGGGCCGCCGTGCAGCATGACGGCCGGCTTGCCGTGCGGATTGCCGCAGACCTCCCAGTAGACCTGGTTGCCGTCGCCGACGTCGAGCAGGCCGGAGTCGTACGGTTCGATCGGGGGATACAGGGTTCTCATACGGCCTGATCCTGCCAGGTGTGCCGATCGAGGAACCCCCGCCCGCCGGTCGCGTACTCGTGGAAGGCCTGCTGCACCTCGGCCAGCTCGGGCACCATCGCGCGGATGAGCGTGCCCTCCTTGTACTCCAGCTCGTAGCCCGGCGAGACCTGCAGGAAATGCCGGCCGAAGCTCACCAGCGCGACGAACGGGTTCTGCGGCGAGAGCGTGGCCAGCACGTCGTGCACCAGCCCGAGGTCGGGGTCGTGGACGATCATGCCGTCTCCCGTGTGCAGCTGCATGCCCTCGTAGACCCCCAACGGCGCCACGTTGTGCACGAGGTCGCGCTGCGGGTCGTAGCAGACCATGCCGTGGGCGCGGGCGACCGCGAAGACCTGCGCGGACATCTCGTCCATCGTGTCGAGGTCCATCGTCACCAGCACGTGCCCCGGGTAGAGCGTGACCTGCCCGGGCAGTTCCTTGGCGACGTCGGGCACGTCACCGCCGCCGGGCTCGGTCCGCTTGACCGCGAGGTACGTGGCACGGGCCCGGTCCCGGTCGATCGGCACCGGCTCGTCCCAGACCATCAACTCAACGCTCATCGGTCCATCTTGTCGGACTCGCCCTCATCCCATGCCAAGCGGCGGCCCGGACAGGGGCAGGCATCCGCAAACCGCTAGCTCGGCTTCTCCGAGTCGGGGACCAGGCGGGCCGTGCAGTTCGCGCACCGCCGCGCCTCGGCCGGGATCTCCGACAGGCATTCGGGGCACTGCTTGGTGGTGGCCTCCTTGTGGCGTTCGAGCAGGCCGACGAGCCGCGCCATCGGCGCCACGACCAGCCAGTACACGATGCCCGAGATGATCAGGAAGCTCAGCAGGTGGTTGAGGAAGTCGCCGTACCGGAAGCGGCTGCCGTTGACGGTGAACGAGTACGACGCGAAGTCCGGCTGCCGGCCTCCGGTGATCGCGCCGATCAGCGGTGTGATCAGGTCGGTGACGAACGCCTGCACCAGACCGCTGAACGTGGCGCCGACGATCACCGCGACCGCCAGCTCGACGACGTTGCCTCGAAGTAAGAATTGTTTGAAACCGCCCATGCCACCGCCAAGTAGCCGAGAACGGCGGCGGCAAACAGGACGGGTGCATGCTGGTGAGTGAGCCGTCTCCGATACCGCGCCGTCGGGGGCGGCTCACTCACGGGGAGTAATCGGACGCGGAGTGTGGAAAAGAACCATGGTGATCGGCCGGGGCCGGGGTTGTCGGGCAGAGCAGGGGAACGGAACATGGGGAGAGACCGCAAGGGAGCCTCGATGATCGAGATCTGGCCGGGAGACCCCTATCCGCTCGGGGCGACCTACGACGGCGCCGGCACCAACTTCTCGCTCTACGCCGAGGTCGCCGACAAGGTCGAGCTGTGCCTGTTCGACGAGCGGAACGTCGAGCGGCGGGTGCCGCTCACCGAGGTCGACGGGTTCATCTGGCACGGCTACCTGCCGGGCATCGGCCCCGGCCAGCGTTACGGCTACCGCGTTCACGGGCCGTACGACCCCGAGCGCGGCCTGCGCTGCAACCCGAACAAACTGCTCCTCGACCCGTACGCCATGGCCATCGAGGGCGACGTGCGATGGAACGAGGCGGTGTACGGCTACCGCTTCGGCCAGCCCGACACCAGGAACGACCTCGACTCGGCCCCGTACGTGCAGCGTTCGATCGTCATCAACCCGTTCTTCGGCTGGGGGCACGACCGGCCGCCCGCGACGCCGTACCACGACACCGTGATCTACGAGGCCCACGTGCGGGGGCTGACGATCAGCCACCCCAAGATCCCCCGTCACCTGCGCGGCACGTACGCGGCGCTCGGCCACCCCGAGATCCTCGACCACCTCACCAAGCTGGGCGTGACGGCGCTGGAGCTCATGCCGGTGCACCAGTTCGTCACCGACCACATCCTGGAGCAGCGCGGGCTGTCCAACTACTGGGGCTACAACTCGATCGGCTTCTTCGCGCCGCACAACCGCTACTCCAGCCAGGGGCAGCGTGGCGGGCAGGTGCTGGAGTTCAAGGCGATGGTGCGCTCGCTGCACGAGGCGGGCATCGAGGTCATCCTCGACGTCGTCTACAACCACACCGCCGAGGGCAACCACCTGGGGCCGACGCTGGGCTTCCGCGGCATCGACAACAGCAACTACTACCGGCTGGTCGAGAACGACCGGCGCTACTACGTCGACACCACCGGCACCGGCAACAGCCTGCTCATGCGCTCGCCGCACGTCCTTCAGATGATCATGGACTCGCTGCGCTACTGGGTCATCGAGATGCACGTCGACGGGTTCCGCTTCGACCTCGCCTCGACGCTGGCGCGCGAGCTGCACGAGGTCGACCGGCTGAGCGCGTTCTTCGACCTGGTGCAGCAGGACCCGGTGCTGTCGCAGGTCAAGCTCATCGCCGAGCCGTGGGACGTCGGCCCCGGCGGATACCAGGTGGGCAACTTCCCGTCGCGGTGGACGGAGTGGAACGGCCGCTACCGCGACACCATCCGCGACCTGTGGCGCGGCCAGCCGGCGACGCTGCCGGAGTTCGGCTCGCGGTTCACCGGGTCGAGCGACCTGTACAAGGACGACAGCCGCCGCCCCGCCGCCTCGATCAACTTCGTGACCTGCCACGACGGCTTCACCCTGCAGGACCTGGTCTCGTACAACACCAAGCACAACGAGGCCAACAAGGAGGGCAACCGCGACGGCACCGACGACAACCGGTCGTGGAACTGCGGCGACGAGGGCCCGGCGGACATCGCGGTCGAGTCGCTGCGCGAGCAGCAGAAGCGCAACTTCCTCACCACGCTGTTCCTCTCGCAGGGCGTGCCGATGCTCTCCCACGGCGACGAGCTGGGCCGCACGCAGAAGGGGAACAACAACGGCTACTGCCAGGACAACGAGCTGACCTGGGTCGACTGGTCCGACATACGGGAGAACTGGCTGCTGCTGGAGTTCACCCAGAGCCTGTCCCAGCTGCGCAAGAAGCACCCCGTCTTCCGGCGCAGGAGGTTCTTCTACGGCAAGCCCGTACGCGGGCTGAGCGACATCGCCTGGCTCACCCCGTCAGGGGAGGAGATGACCGACAGCGACTGGAACGTCGGCTACGCCAAGTCGCTGGCCGTCTTCCTCAACGGTGACGCGATCACCGAGCCCGACCGGCGCGGCCGGCCGATCAGGGACGACTCGTTCCTGCTGCTGTTCAACGCCCACCACGACACGATCAAGTTCACGATCCCGAAGGACTACGGCGAGATGTGGCACACCGAGATCGACACGGCCATGCCGATCCGGCTCGACGCCCGGATGGTGCGGGCGGGCGAGGGCACCGACGTGCCCGGCCGCAGCGTACGGGTGTTGCGCCGTGTCTAGGCCGGCCTCGACCTACCGGGTGCAGCTCACCCCCGACTTCGGCTTCGCGGAGGTGGCGGCGATCGCCGGCTACCTGCGCGACCTCGGCGTGACCCACGTCTACCTGTCGCCGGTGCTGCAGGCCGTGCCCGAGTCGCGCCACGGCTACGACGTCACCGACCACTCCAGGATCCGCGAGGAGTTCGGCGGCGCGAACGGCTTCAGGGAGATGGCGCAGCAGCTCGCCGCCCACGACCTGGGCATCGTGCTGGACATCGTGCCCAACCACATGAACACGGTCAACGCCCAGTTCTGGTCGGTGCTCAAGGAGGGGCCGGCCTCGCCGTACGCGCACTGGTTCGACATCGAGTGGGTCGACGGGAAGGTCGCGCTGCCCGTGCTGGGCGACGACGTCGAGCCCGTGGTCGACGGCGACGTGCTGCGCTACCACGAGCACGCCTTTCCCCACCCGGGCCATTACCGGCTGGTCGACTGGCGCGAGGGGCCCGGCTACCGGCGCTTCTTCGACGTATCGTCGCTGATCGGGTTGCGCGTGGAGGACCCGTCGGTCTTCTTCGCCACGCAGGAGGTGATCTTCTGGCTGCTCGACGAGGGGCTGGTCGACGGGGTGCGCGTCGACCATCCTGACGGGCTGGCCGATCCGCGCGGCTACCTGGAGCGGCTGCGGACGCGGGCGGGCGAGCGGTGGACGGTGGTGGAGAAGATCCTCATCGGGCCCGAGCGGCTGCCGGGCGACTGGGCGTGCGACGGGACGACCGGTTACGACGTGCTCAACCGGGTGAACGGCCTGTTCGTCGACCCTTCCGGCAAGGATCCACTAATCCAGATTTTTACGGATATGACGGGGCAGCCTGCCGAATACCGCCCCGTGATGGCGCAGTCCAAGCGCGACGTGCTCGACCTGTTCTTCGGCGCCGAGGTCGACCGGCTGGCCCGCGCCACCGCCTGCGACCCGGCCGCTGTGCGCGAGCTGCTCGCCGCGATGCCGGTCTACCGCGCGTATGTCGTGCCGGGGGAGCCGCCGCCCCCCGAGTCGGTGGAGATCGTCGAGATGGCCGCCGAGTCCTGCTCTCCCGCCGTCCAGCCGCTCGTCCGCCAGGTCCTGTACGGCTCCCCGGAGTCGATCGTGCGCTTCCAGCAGGCGTGCGGGCCCGTCATGGCCAAGGGCGTGGAGGACACCGCGCTCTACCGGTGGTTCCCGCTGGCCTGCCTCAACGAGGTGGGCGGGGAGCCGGACGCGTTCGGGGTGTCGGTGGAGGATTTCCACGACTTCTGCGCGGAGATGTCCCCGTACACGATGACCACGCTCTCCACCCACGACACCAAGCGGTCGGAGGACGTGCGGGCGCGGCTGTCGGTGTTGTCGGAGATGCCCGGGGAGTGGGCGGCGGCGGTGGCCGAATGGTCGGCGCAGGTCAGCTTCGACCCCCACCTCGACTACCTGGCCTGGCAGAACCTCATGGCCGCCTGGCCGATCTCGGCGGAACGCTTCACCGACTTCCTGCTCAAGGCCGCCCGCGAGGCCAAGACCGCCATCTCGTGGGTGAACCCCGACCCCGGCTACGAGCGGCGGCTGCGCGCCTTCGCCGAGGCGGCCGTGCGGCTGCCGATCGGCGGGTTCACCGAGCGGATCGAGCCGTACGCGATGTCCAACTCGCTCGGGGCCAAGCTCGTGCAGCTCATGATGCCCGGGGTGCCCGATGTGTACCAGGGCAACGAGACCACCGACTTCTCGCTGGTCGACCCGGACAACCGGCGGCCGGTGAGCTACCCGCGCAAGCCGGAGACCGCCTGGGACTCCGCCAAGCTGCTGGTCACCACGCAGGCGCTGCGGCTGCGCCGGCGGATCGGGGGTGCGGCCCCGTACACGCCGCTGCAGGCGGAGGGCGAGCGCTCGGAGCACGTGATCGCCTTCGCCCGCGGCGAGCGGCCGCAGGCGGTGGCCGTCGCCACCCGCCTGCCGGTACGCCTGGCCGCCACGGGCTGGGGGGCCACCACGCTGCCCCTGCCCCCGGGCGCCTGGCGCGACCTGCTCACCGGCGCGCTCGTCTCCGGGCGCACCCCCCTCGCGCATCTGCTCGGTCAATATCCGGTCGCACTGCTGGAGAGACATGATCTTTGAGGTCTGGGCCCCCAAGGCCACGGCGGTGGAAATCGACGTCCTCGGCGGACGGCGGGCGATGTCCCCCGGGGAAGGCGGCTGGTGGACGGCGGAGGTGGAGGACGCCGGACACGGCACCCGGTACGCCTTCCTGGTCGACGGCGACGGGCCGTACCCGGACCCGCGCTCGCGCCGGCAGCCCGAGGGGGTGTTCGGGCCGAGCGCCGTCTACGACCACGCCCGCTTCACCTGGTCCGACCACGACTGGAAGGGCCGCGACCTGCGCGGCGCGGTCATCTACGAGCTGCACATCGGGACGTTCACCACCGAGGGGACGTTCGCTGCGGCCATCGAGAAACTGCCCCATCTGGTGGAGCTCTCCGTCGACTTCGTGGAGGTCATGCCGGTCGCGCCGGTGCCGGGCGGGCGCAACTGGGGCTACGACGGCGTCGACCTGTACGCCGTCAACGAGACGTACGGCGGGCCCGACGGGCTCAAGTCGTTCGTGGACGCCTGCCACCGGGCCGGGATCGGGGTCATCCTCGACGTCGTCTACAACCACCTGGGGCCGTCGGGGAACTTCCTGCGGCCGTTCGGGCCGTACTTCGCGGGGTTCGAGGGGAGTTTCTGGGGCGAGGCGGTCAACCTCGACGGGCCCGACTCCGACGAGGTGCGGCGTTACTTCATCGGCAACGCGCTGCAGTGGCTGCGGGACTACCACATCGACGGGTTGCGGCTCGACGCCGTGCACGCGCTGCACGACCGGCGGGCCACGCACCTGCTCGCCGAGCTGGCCGAGGAGGTGGACGTCCTCGCCTGCTCCGTCGGCCGGCCGCTGTCGCTGATCGCCGAGTCCGACCTCAACGACCCGCGCATGGTGCGCTCCCTCGACGCCGGCGGCCTCGGCATGACCGCGCAGTGGAACGACGACGTCCACCACGCCCTGCACTGCGCCGTCAGCGGCGAGAGCCACGGCTACTACCGCGATTTCGCCCAGCTGTCGGTGCTGGCCAAGGTGCTGACGCACGGGGTGGTGCACGACGGCTCCTATTCGAGCTTCCGCTCCAGGACGCACGGCGCGCCCTTCGCTGGAGTGCCAGGGCACCGGCTGGTGGCCTGCCTGCAGAACCACGACCAGATCGGCAACCGCCCGGCGGGCGACCGGCTGCCGATCCCGGCGCTCAAACTGGGCGCCGGGCTGCTGCTGACCTCGCCGTTCACGCCGATGCTGTTCATGGGGGAGGAGTGGGGGGCGGGCTCGCCGTTCCTGTTCTTCTCCGACCACGTGGAGCCGCACCTTCGGGATACGGAGGGGGCGCGGCGGCAGCACGAGTTCGACGGCTTCGGGTACGTCTGGGAGGCGCCCAACCCGTCCGACGAGGAGTCATTCCTGCGCTCCAAGCTCGACTGGAGCGAGGTCAAGGAGGAGGCGCACTGGTCGCTGCTGTGCTGGTACCGCGACCTGATCGCACTCCGCAAGGCGCTGCCCGAGCTGTCGGACCCGCGGCTGGACCGGGTGCGGGTCGAGCTGGACCCGCTCGGGAAGTGGCTGCTGATGTGGCGCGGCTCGATCGCGGTGACCGTGAACTTCTCCCTGGAATCCGTGACCCTCCCCCTGCCGGCGGGCACGATCCTCCTCGCCTCGGACGACCCCGTCACCTCAGACGGAGCCGGCCTGCGCCTCCCCGCCCAATCCCTCGCCATCACCCGC
>NZ_SMKQ01000266.1 GCF_004348995.1 Nonomuraea terrae | reverse complement strand
GGCTGGTGGAGGTGCCGGGCGAGCACCTCGACGAAGGCCTCGAACGGCTGCGCCGCTGCGGCGCGTGCCTGGCCGACGCGCCTCTCGACGAGTTCTGCGACAAGCTGCTCACCCGCCTGTCCATGGCGCGTACCGACGACATCGCCATGATCGCCGTACGCCTGCCCGGCGCCTGAGCGCGCGGCCGGGTCAGCGGCGGTTGCGGCGCCCTGAGGGACGGCGGCGGGGGCCGGCGGGGCGCGAGGCGGTGTCCGGCCAGTGGGCGGGACGGGTGAGAGCGGCGGGCAGGCGCGTGGCCTGGTCGCCCTGGGCGGCGTTCACCTGGGGCTGGGTGAGGAAGATGCCGCCGGTCAGGTCGGCGCCGGACAGGTCGGCGCCCCGCAGGTCGGCTCCGATGAGATCGGCCTGCCGCAGGTCGGCGCCGCGCAGATCGGCCCCGATCAGGTACGCGCCGCGCAGGTTGGCCCCGCGCAGGTCCGCCCCGCGCAAGCGGGCCCCGATCAGGTCGGCGCCGCGGCGTTCACCGCCGCCGAGCCCGGCCCGCGCCAGCTCGCTCGTCCGCAGCAGCAGCTCGTTGACCTCGGCCCGGTGCGCCGCCACGTCGAGCTTCTCCAGCACGTCCGCGCTCTCCCGGGTCAGCCGCTCGGTCCGGTCGAGCGCGTCGGCCAGCGCCGGGCGGATCGGCCGGGCGGCCTCGATCTCCAGGGCCTCCGCCAGATACCACAGCAGCTCGTGCAGCTGCCGCATGACGGGGAAGACGGCGTACATCTGCCGCGCCGACCCGGGGGCCTCGCGCCAGCTGCGCCCCTCGAACGTGACCTGCGAGACCTTCTGACCGGCGCCGAAACAGTCGAACACCGTGCACCCCGGGAAGCCGCGCGGCCGCAGCTCGGCGTGGATGGCGCAGCGGAAGTCGTCGCGCAGGTTGCGGCACGGCTGCCCGGCGTCCTTGTCGGCGGCGAAGTCGGCCGAGGCCGAGAACGGCAGCGCGACGCAGCACAGCCCGAAGCAACTCTCGCAGTCGGCCAGCAGGCCGAGCTCGCGTGGGTTCGTCCCCAGCAACGTGTCGATCTCCTCAGGAGTGGTGGGTGCGGCAGGTCAAGGGTACTCACGCGTGGACGTACGGCGTCGTCGTGGTGAGCGACGCGAAGCCCAGCCGCTCGAGGATGGGGCGGCTCTGGCCGGAGGCGTCCACCTGCAGGTATCGGTGGCCGCGGGCGACCGCCTCGCGGGCCCGGTGGGCCACCAGCGCCCGGTAGACGCCCCTGCCCCGCCACTCCGGCGCGGTGCCGCCGCCCCACAGGCTGGCGAACCGGGTGCCGGGGTGCAGGTCCATGCGGGCGGCGCTGACGGGGACGTCGCCCGCCATGGCGAGGACGGCGACGACGGAGCCGGCGGCGAGCTGCTCGGGCAGGCGCGCCCTGATGTGGTCGCCCGGGCCGAAGGCGAGCTCGTGCACGCGGGCCACCAGCTCCACGTCCTCGGGCCCCGTCACCGGGACGAGCCTGACGCCGTCGGGGAGCACGACCTCCCCGGCGACCGTCGCGGCCTCGGCCACCATGAGGGTTTCGGCAGGCTCGGGGACGAAACCCGCGGCCAGCAGGCGCCTGTCGAGGTCGGCCGGCCGGTCGTGGCCGTACAGCTTCCACTCGAACGGACGCCCGAGCGCGCCGAAGTAGCGCACCTGCTCGGCGATCGCCGCCTCCGCCCGGTCGTCGTCGAGGCCGGACCAGATGACGCCGTTCCAGCCGTGCTCGGGGCCGACGTGGCGCACCACGTCACCGGCGCGTTCGGCCCGGGCGCCCGGGCCGTCGGGGGCGGACTCCCGGCGCAGCTCACGGTCGAACAGGGCCAGCACCTCATCGTGATTCATCCGGACACCTCACCAGCAGACGTGTCCTTGGGGCAAACGGTTATCCGCCGTAGCGCCGCTGGCGGGCGGCGAAGCTGCGCAGCGCCCGCAGGAAGTCGATCTCGCGGAACGCCGGCCAGTACGCCTCGCAGAAGTACAGCTCGGAGTAGGCCGACTGCCACAGCAGGAAGTTGGACATGCGGTGCTCGCCGCTGGTGCGGATCACCAGGTCGGGGTTGGGCTGCCCGGCCGTGTACAGGTGGCGGGTGATGTCGTCGGCGGTCAGCGTCGCGGCCAGCTCCTGCATCGACTGGCCCGCCTCGGCCCGCTCGTACAGCAGCTCGCGCATGGCCTCCACGACCTCCTGGCGGCCGCCGTAGCCGATGGCGAGCGTGAGGTGGAATCCGGTGGTGCAGGTACGGGTCGCCTCGACGGCGCTCTTGAGCGCCCGCGCCGTGGTGTCGGGCAGGAGGTCGAGCATGCCGGCGACGTGGACCTGCCAGTGGGAGTCCGGACGGTCGAAGTGCTCGCTGACCATCTCCTCGAGCACCTGCAGCAGGAGGGCCACCTCCTCGTCGTCGCGGTGCTGCAGGTTCTCCGTCGAGCACAGGAACACGGTCACGTGGCTGATGCCCAGGCCCTCACACCACGACAGCACGTGCCTGATGTGCTCGGCGCCGTACTTGTGGCCCATGCTCGGGTGGGCCAGGCCCATCTGCCTGGCCCAGCGCCGGTTCCCGTCGGCGATCAGGCCGACGTGGCGGGGCAGCGGGCCGGCCATCACCTGGCGGCGCAGGCGCCGGGCGTACAGGGAGTGAAGGAGGTCAGTGTGCACACTTCCAGAATGGACCCGGTGCGGCACTGGAATCTGATCTTTCCTGATTTCCGGTGCCGAGACATGTGATCGTGTGACGGGCGGTGCGCGGGGCGTCACCGCGGCGGCCAGGCGTCGCCCCATTCCACGTCGCGGGCGGCCCGGTAGAGGTCTCCGTGCCGTTTGGAGACGATCACGTCGCTGAGGCCGTCGTCGCTGCACAGGCGCAGGGAGACCACGCCCTTGCGCTTCTGCGGATGGCGCAGGACGCGCCCTGCGGGACGCGGCCCCGGGACGGCCGCGGCGGCCACGTACGAGAACTTCTCGTCCTCGAAGCTCAGCGTTCCTGCCTTGACGCGGCGGTGCAGGGGGCTCCTGGGGAGGCGTACGGAGAAGTGGCACCAGTCGCGGCCCGGCTCGATCGGGCAGCGGCCGTCGTGCGGGCAGGGGGCGAGCACGGTCAGCCCCGAGGCGGTCAGGACCTCGCGCGCCGCGGCGACCGTGGCGTAGCCGACGGGAGTGCCGGGCTCGACGATCACGACCATGGCGGCGTCCGCGGCCAGCCACCGCACGACCTGCGCCTGCTCCGCCTCCGGGATCTCCCCCAGCGCGTACGACATGGTGACCAGGTCGGCGGCGGGCCGGTCGAGGCCGTGGTGGATGGCCGCCTGCCGCCACGTCGTGCCGTCCAGCGTGCGGGACGCGCGGGCCAGGCGCCTGCCGAGGTCGATGACGTGCGGGTCGTGCTCGATGACGGTGATCATCTCGACCGACGGCCACACCTCGGCCGCCGCCCAGATCGCGGCGCCGGTGCCGCCGCCGGCGTCGAACTGGCTGCGCGGCGCGAACCCCGGGCTCAGCGCCGCCGCCCGCCGCAGGGCCGTGGCGGCGGCGGCGTAGGTGGCGGGCATGCGGTACGCGGCGTAGGCGGCGACGTCGGCGCGCGAGCGCAGATGGTTGCCACCGGTCGAGATGCCGGTGCGGTAGCGCTCGGTGAGCCGGGCCGTGGCCTCGGCGAGCTCCTGCGGCGTGAAGCGGGTCAGGGCGCGGTCGAGCGCGGTTCTGAGTTCTTCGGGAAGCATGGCTGGATCCACCCAGGACGACGTGTTGAGGACGGGACGGGAAGGCACAGGGCGCCGGGCGACCGCGCCGGGCGACCGACGGACGACGGCGCGACGGCAGCGGATGACCACGACGGGCGACGGGCGTCCGTGACGCCGGGCGCGCGCCGGCGATCGGCTAGCGCGCGCGGTGCCCCCGCCAGGAAGCGGCGAAGACCTTGCCGAGACGCATGCGAACCCCCTCGATCGTGCCCTGGTCACCGGGCGGAGACGACCGTACCAATCATGCGCCACCATGCACGCCCCCACCACCGCCTTCGTGCCGGGAGTCAGTCCTGTGCGCCGCGCCAGGCGTCCAGACGGGCGTGGACGTCCCGCAGCGCCTCGTACGAGCTGGTGTAGACGTCGTAGAGCGGGTCGAGCAGGTCGGCGCGGGCCGGATCGGGGTCGAACACGCGGTCGACGAGGACCGCTGCGCGGGTGGCGGTGGTGATGTCCGGGTGGAGGCCCGCGCCGACGGCGCCGAGCAGGGCCGCGCCGAGAACGGCTCCGCTGTCGCGGGCCGTCAGCCGGGCGACGGGGCGGCGCAGCACGTCGGCGAAGATCTGCGCCCAAAGGTCGCTGCGGGAGCCGCCGCCGGACAGGGTGACGGTGTCCAGCGGGACGCCGCAGGCGGCCTCGACCGCGGCCAGCGCCTGGCGGCCGGACATGGCGACCCCTTCCAGGACCGCCCGGGACAGATGGGCGTCCGTGGTGTCCGCGCCGAGCCCGAGGAACGCGCCGCGTACGGCGGAGTCCCACAGCGGGGCGCGTTCGCCGAGCAGGTGAGGGGTGAAGACCACGCCGGAGGCGCCGGGCGGCGCGCACGCGGCGGCATCCAGGACCTCCGGCACGCTCAGGGATCGAGCCCGGCTCCACCACGAGAGCGCGTCACCTCCGGCCTGGGTCGGGGCGGCGTGCACGTACAGGCCGTCGGTGCGCGGGAAGGTGACCACGCCACGGTTCGGCAGGCTCTGCCGGGAGGCGCCCGCGACGATGAGGGAGGTGCCGCACGACAGCAGGGCGCGGCCGGGCTCGGTGGTTCCCGAGCCGAAGACGGTGCCGAACGCGTCCATGGTGCCGGTCACCGCGGGGACCCGCCCGAGGCCCTCCGCGGTCACGGGCCCCAGGGGCGAGGCGGGGGCGGCCAACGGCGGCAGCCGCTCGGCGAGTCCGTCGACCAGGGCGATGGCTTCTGGCGCGTACCGGTCGCCGGAGCCGTCGACCAGGCCGACGGAGGACAGGCCGTCGCTGCGGACCGTGCCGGTGAGCCGGGCGTTCACCCAGTCCTTCGGGCTGAGCACCCAGCGGGTACGGGCCCACAGCTCCGGATGGCGGCGGCCGAACCACGCGGCGCGGCAGACCAGCCGGGAGGCGTCCAGCGTGATCGGGCCACCCCAGATGCGGGTCTTGTCCTCGGCGGTGAACCGTCCGTCGAGCTCCCGTGCGACGGCGGCGCACCGCTGGTCCTGCCAGGTGATGGCGGGGGCCAGCGGGCGCAGCTGATCGTCGGCGAACACATGGGTGTTGACCTGGCTGACCAAGCCCACCGAGCGGACGTCTCCGCCCGGCACCCCGTCGAGGACCGCGGCGATGCCGCGCAGGCAGCCGTCCCACCAGTCGCCGGGGTCCTGCTCGGCGTACCCGGGGCGGGGGCGCGCGGTGGCATGGCCGACGGTGTGTGCGCGCAGCAGCGCGCCACCGGCGGTGAACAGGGCGGTCTTGACCGCGGTGGTGCCGACGTCGATGCCGAGGATGAGATCGCGGGAGCGTCCCTGGCTGGCGTTCATGACCGGGAGGTTAGCGCCGTCCCCACACCTGCCGGACAGGCGGCACAGCCCATCCCCCACGCACGCCACCGCACAGCCCGGCTCACGCCGGCCCCTTCACAACGGCGGCTGGGAGCGCGTCAACCATGCGGGGCGGGTGCGGAGGCGGTGCGGAAGAGGCGCCAGAAGGCCAGTGCGGCGTCCCCGGGCCCGCCCGGCTGCCCGGCCGACACCCAGTGGGCGATCACGCCGACGAGGGCGCCGGCCAGGTAGGCGGCGTGCACGTCGGCCGGCACGTCGTCCCACCCCGCGGGCCGCCGGCCGGCGGAGAAGCGCCCGGCGAGCTCGGCGGTCAGGCGTTCGCGCAGGCGGGCGGAGAAGCGGGCGCTGCCGTGGGGGCCGAGCATGCGCGTGTACAGGGTCGCGGCTCCCGCCACGTGCTCGAACAGCTCTCGCAGCGGGCCCGGGACGCGGTCGCGAGGCGCGTCGAGCGGGCACAGGGCGGCGGCCCGCGCGACCGCGGCGACGGCGTCCTCCATGGCGTCGGTCACCAGGGCGTCCACGTCGGGATAGTGCAGGTAGACGGTCGCACGGTTCACCTCCGCGCGCTTGGCCAGCGCCGACACCGTGATGGACGCGAGCTCCTGCCGCGCCGCCAGGTCGAGCACGGCGGCCTTGAGCCGGGCACGGGTGCGCTGCGCGCGTGGATCATCCGAGTTCACACCGGCCACTATACGACAGCCATCGCTTAAACGACATATGTTGACTAATTGACATTTGTCGCTTAAAGTACGGGGCATGATGATCGAGATTTGGGCGGACGTCGTCTGCGGGTGGGCCCACATCGGCAAGCGGCGGATGGAGAAGGCCCTCGCCTCCTGGGGCGGCGAGCCGATCGAGGTGGTCTGGCGGCCGTACCAGACAGACCCGATGGCGCCCGTCCACTCGGAGCCGCTGGAGCAGGCGCTGCGCGACCCAATCGCCGACGGCGCGCTGCGCGCCTGCGTGCCCGGGCTCTCCCCCGCCGAGAGCCGCGCGCGTGCGGCCGACGCGGCCGTCGCGGAGGGGCTGGGCCCGCACTGGGGCGCCGAGTGGCGCCCCAACACCCTGCGGGCGCACCAGCTGATCGCGCTGGCGTACGAGAAGGGCGGCGCGGAGCTGCAGGGCCGCGTCGTGGAGCGGGTGCTGAACGCCCACTTCGTACAGGTCCGCGACATCGGCGACCCGGCCGTGCTGTCCGAGATCGCCGCCGCGGAGGGGCTCGCCGACGATCTCGCCGGCACCGGCCCGGAGCTGGTGCGGGAGCTGCTGCTGACCGGCAAGGCCAAGGGCGTGCGCACGTCCCCCACGATCGTCGCGAACGACCTCGCGCTGGAGGGCGCGCAGCCGCCGGAGGCGATCAGGGAGTTCCTGGAGGACGCGAGCCGGCACACGCCGCGCCGGCTGCCCGCCGAGGTGCTGCGGCTGCGCCACGCCGAGTCGCTGCTCGACCAGAGCGACCCGCTCGGCGCGCTCACACTGCTGCGGCCCCTGATGGACGAGCACGGCGCCGACCGGGGCGTGCGCATGCTGGCCGCCCGGGCGTACTTCGCTTCGGCCCAGCTCAACCGGGCGCGCACGGCACTGGAGACCCTCGTGGCCGAGTCGCCCGACGACTCCTACGCCCGCCACCTGCTCGGCCGTACGCTGCAGCGCCAGGGCCGGCAGGACGAAGCCGCCTCCCACCTGACCCTGGCCGCCGCCATGACCCCCGACTACGCCTAGGGAGTTTCAGAGCTCGGCGTTCGGCGTCCCGGCCGGCCGCCCGCGGCAGTCGCGGGCGGCCGGCCGGATGGTGCGGCCTTCCGCGACGGCGTCGCGGTCGGCCTGGGCCACGAGCCGACCTCCTGACTCCTGTGCGTCGCGGCCGTCGTCGTCCCGGCAGTTCGTCCCAGGGCGCCGCCTGATGGTCCGCGACCAGCCGGAGACAGCGCTCTCTGCGCTCTCCGGGCGCGACGAATGGTGCGCATTCGCGTCGCCGTCGCCTTCGCTGCGCCCACGGTGAACGGGCATGCGTCCGGCCGAGGCCCGGGTTAGCGTGCGGGCATGCCGATGATCGACAAGCTTGCGGTCGCGTACGAGGAGTCCGGGCCCCCGGCGCCGGCGGGCACCGTGGTGCTCGTGCACGCCGCCGTGGCCGACATGCGCATGTGGCACCACCAGTTCCGCGGCCTGGCCGAGCGTTACCGGGTGATCCGCTACGACTGGCGCGGCCACGGCCGCTCCGGCGACCCGGACGGCGAGGTCTGTCACCACGAAGACCTGCTCGCCGTCATGGACGCGCTGAAGGTCGAGCGGGCCGCGCTGGCCGGCTGCTCGATGGGCGGCGCGTACGCCGTCGAGGCGGCGCTCGCCGCGCCTGACCGGGTCGCCGGGCTCGCTCTGATCTGCTCCGGGCTGAGCGGGCACGTCTGGCCGCCGGAGATGCTGGAGCAGGCGCGTGAGCGCGTCCACTCGTCGGTGCCCGCCGAGCGCCTGGCCCGTTACCGCGAGGGGTCCGCCGGTCACGTAGATCCGGCGGACGCACAGGCCATGGCGGAGGCGCACACGCTGTGGCAGGTCGCCGGTCCCGGGCGCGATCGCGACGCGCTCTCCGACACGGTGTGGGAGGAGGCGGTGGACATGTGCCGGCTGATGTTCGAACGCTCCTGGTCCGGCCCCCGGGCCACCGAGCGGTACCTCGACCCTCCGGCCGCCGGGCGGTTGCACGAGGTCGCCGCACCCACACTCGTGATCAACGGACTGTCGGACGTGCCAGGCATCCAGGAGGTCTCGGGCCTGCTCGCCGGCGGCATCCCCGGCGCCCGCCGCATCGACCTCCCGGAGACGGGACACCTCCCGCCCCTGGAACGACCGGTTGAGGTCACGGAGGCGCTGACGACGTTCCTCCGCGAGGCGGTCTTCAGCCCTGATACCGGATATCGCACGCCCGAAGCCCCTCATCGTGCATAGCGCCCAGCAATGGCGCATGAAGCGCGACCTCCGCGCGAAGCCTGGCGACGGCATGGGGAGCGCGCTCCCGCATGAGATCCGGCTATCACGTCAAGCGGGAAGCCAGGCCATTGCATGTCACGCTCTGCCGCGAGAACACATGACCCCCTGCATGAGGCGCGTCGATGGCGTGGGAAACCGGTCCTCATGCGTGGCTCCACCGCCAGTGCGTGAGCACCGTCCTCGCGTGGATTCCGGCCATCAGGCAGGAAGCGTGGGTCATCAGCGCGGGAATTCCAGTTAGCGACGTCCGATAGCAGGTCGGGGCCGCCTGCGGGCGGCCCCGACGGCGCACCATCACGACACACAGGACCATCAGGACGATCATGACGCAGATCATCGCCCAACTTCTGGATCGGCGAGAGATTCTGAAGTACCTCACCGGGATCGCGGACGTGGAGGAGGAGTCGGATGTCTATGACATCGACACCGACGGCTGGATCGGGACTGGCGACAACGCTATCGCGATCGACGAAATTGACAGCGAAAGGTGCCTGATCAAATACGAGCTCTGGGACGGGGCGCCACCGCCGCTCGACTCCTGGGATCGGAGCTGGTCCGGACACGTACGCTTCGTCTCCGGGAGGGTGTGCACCCTGAGCGACTACGACGGCGACACGACTTACGGGGAAGAGTTCGACCTGGGCCGCCGGGGCACGCTCTGGCAGGTGACCATTCATCGCAAGGCGCTCGGCCACGAGGAGTTCACACCTGACCTCGTCGGCGTCACCCTGCTGAAAGCACAGTTCTGGCCCGCGCCTTGAGCGACGAGACCAGGAAGGACTGCTGCCGGCCCTGCAGGCAGACAGCAGTGAGCACAGTGCGCCCCTTCATCGTCTGGAACTCCAGCCGGCAACGCGCAAAGGCCAGCGAAGGGACGTTCGACGTCAGCGTCTCCTTCCCAATCTTGCCGACCGGACGAAGGATCGACCGTCCTGCGGGCACGCCCCTCCCCTGAATAGGCTCGGACAGGTCATTTCACGCCGAGAACATCAGGGAGCCCGATAAGTGGTGATCATCGCCCAGGAGACGTCCTTCGACGAGGCCGAGGTGTTCGAGCTCTACGACTCGGTCGGCTGGCACCCGTGGACGCGCGACGTCGCCCGGGTGTGCCGGAGCCTGGCCAACTCGCACCTGGTCATCACCGCCAGGGACGAGTCGGGCAAGCTGCTCGGCCTGGCGCGGACGGTGTCCGACGACGAGATCGTCTGCTACGTGCAGGAGTTGCTGGTCAACGCCCGGCACCACGGCAAGGGTGTCGGCCGCCGGCTGCTGGAGCACCTCAAGGATCGGTACGCGCACTGCCGCTACTTCGTCCTCACCACCGACCACGAATCCACCCCGGAAGGACCCGCGAACCATGCCTTCTACCGCCGCCTCGGCCTGATCGAGCACCACGAGCAGGGCCTGTCGGTCTTCGGCCTCCGGGTGCGCGACCCGCGCAGCCTCTAGACCCAACGCCGTTCAGTTAAGGGGAAAGGGCTGTTCGTCAAGACCGGTGAACAAAGCAGCGGAGCCGCTGTAGAAGAGGTCTGTCACTCCAAGACATCCTCACCACAGGAGCTCCGCTGTTGGAACAGGTTGCCATAGAACGAACGGCCAGGGTAGCCGCGGGGGTGTTCGCGCCGGGGCATCTGGGCGAACTGACCCGGATCGTCCCGTTCGAGATGGTCGATGAGGTGCTGGCGCAGACTCGTGCGCTGCAGCGCAGGGTCCGGCTGGTGCCGGCCCGAGTCACGGTCTACCTGCTGCTGGCCGCGGCGTTGTTCACCGGGCTGGGCTACCTGCAGGTCTTCGACCGGTTATGCACGGGATTGGCGGGCCTGGCGCCGGTACGGCCCAGCGGCAGCGCTCTTCGCCAAGCCCGCCAGCGACTGGGAGCAGCACCGATGAAGGCGCTGTTCGACCTGATCAGCGGCCCCGCGGTGACGACCGCTGCCGCAGGGTGGTGGCGAGGCCTGCGGGTGGTCGCCATCGATGGCACCCTGCTGCCGATCCCGGACAGTGCCGCCAACCTTACGGTCTTCACCCGCCAGCGACTCGGCAACGGCATCTCGGGATACCCGCAACTACGGCTGGCCGCACTGGTGGCCTGCGGCACCCG
>NZ_SMKQ01000265.1 GCF_004348995.1 Nonomuraea terrae | reverse complement strand
GTCCTCGCGGGCGACGGTGACGGGTGTGCCGGGAGCCGCGGGTTCGCGTCCCGGTTCCAGCCGGTACGACTCCGCTGCGGGCCCAGCCCCTGCGGCGTGCGCCGACCACTTGACCGAGCCGTCGGGCCAGGTCGCGGTCACCCAGCTCTGCACCGGCACGTCCCGGCCCGATGCGTCGGTCAGCGCGAACGGCGTGCCCGGCCGCACCTGGCCGCGCGGCCACGGCACCCCCCAGGTCACCCCCTGCTCTCCCGGCCGGTCCAGCCAGCGGAGTTCGGTCATGCGGTCACTCCTTCACGCTTCCGATCAGCACGCCCTTGGAGAAGTGCTTCTGCAGGAACGGGTAGAAACACAGGATCGGCAGGGTCGCGATCACGACGACGGCGAACTTGAGCCCCTCGGCGGGGAAGAAGGCCACCGAGTCCAGAGAGCCGATGGCGTTGGCCGCGTCCGGGCTGGTGAGCTGGCGCACCAGCACCTGCAGGGTCCACTTCTGGTTGTCGTTGATGTACAGCAGCGGCGACATGTAGTCGTTCCAGATGGCCACCGCGTAGAACAGCGAGAACGTCGCGATGATCGGCTTCGACAGCGGCAGGACGATCTTGAAGAAGACGCCGATCTCGTTGCAGCCGTCGATGCGCGCCGCCTCCTCCAGCGCCTGCGGCAGCTCCTGGAAGAACGACTTCACGATGATGAGGTAGAACGGGTTGATCGCCAGCGGCAGGATCAGCGCCCAGTAGCTGTCCAGCAGCCCGAGGTCGCGCACCACCAGGTACGTCGGCACGATGCCGCCGCCGAACACCAGCGTGAAGATCACCAGGTTCAGCATCAGCGTCCGGCCCGGCAGGTACCGCTTGGCCAGCGGGTAGGCCATGGTGAACGTCAGCGTCACCTGCAGCACCGTGCCGACGGCCGTCACCACGATCGTGGTGAGCATCGCCCGCAGCAGCGTGTCGTTGGCGAAGACGAACGCGTACGTGCTGGTGACGAAGTTCTCCGGCCACAGGAAGAACGGCCGCGCGGAGATCTCGCCCTCGGTGGCGAACGACCCGGCCAGCACGTAGAACAGCGGCAGCACGGTGATCAGCGCCAGGCCGCCGAGCAGGATGACGTTCAGGGTGTCGAACACCCTGCTCCCCAGGGAGCTGTAGTGCCTGACCGGGGAGGCCTTCGCGGTGGTTTCAGCAGTCTGAGTGGACACAGGCCCGGCGCTCCCTTAGAACAGTCCGCGCTGGCCGAGGCGCTTGGCCAGCCAGTTGCAGCCGAAGATCAGGATGACGCCGGCCACGCCCTTGAACAGGCCGACGGCGGTGGCGTAGCTGTAGCCGCCCTGCTGGACGCCCACGTAGTAGACGAAGGTGTCGAACACGTCCGCGACCGAGCGGTTCAGCGAGTTGGTCAGCAGCCAGATCTGCTCGAAGCTCTGGTCGAGCAGGTTCCCCGAGGTCAGGATGGCCATCACCACGATCGTGGGCCGGATGGCGGGCAGCGTGACGTGCCAGAACTGCCGCCGGCGTCCGGCGCCGTCCATGCGGGCGGCCTCGTACAGGTTGGGGTCCACGCCGGCGAGTGCGGCGAGGTAGATGATCGTGCCCCAGCCGGACGTCTTCCACAGCAGCTGCAGGATCACCAGCGGCCGGAACCACTCCGGCTGCGCCAGGTAGTCGACCTTCGCCCCGCCTCCGGTCAGGCTGTGGATCCAGCCGGCCACCAGCCCGAAGTCCACCGAGAACAGCAGGTACGTCAGGGAGAAGACGATCGTCCAGGACAGGAAGTGCGGGATGTAGATCAGCGACTGCACGAACCGCTTGTAGACGCCGATCCGCAGCTCGTTCAGCAGCAGCGCGACGATGATCGGCGCGGGGAAGACGAACACCGCCGTCAGCAGCGCGAGGAACAGCGTGTTGAACAGCAGGCGGCCGAAGTCGGGGCCGGTGAAGAGGTTCTCGAAGTGCTTGAAGCCGACCCAGGGGCTGCCGGAGTAGCCCAGGAACGGCACGAAATCCTGGAAGGCGATGGTCAGGCCGTACATCGGCAGGTACTTGAACAGCGCGAAGTACACCAGACCGGGGATGAGCATCAGATACAGCCAGCGGTAGCGCAGCAGCGCCGTGCGGACCGGCAGCCGGTCCGGCCTCTTGTCCTTGGAAGCCGCCTTCGTGGCGGGCGGCGCCAGGTCGGTGGCCACAGCGGCCTCCTTTCGCGGAAAGGGGCCCGGGTCGCTCCGGGCCCCTCGGTCGAGCCGGCTCAGCCGCCTGTCTTGACCATCCCGGCCTGCAGCTCGGCCAGGGTCTGGGTGCCGCCGGAGTCGTACCAGCGCTTGACCTCGGCCCTGAACTGCTCCTCGGTGAGGTCGCCCGCGAGGTACTTGATGCGCGCGTCAGTCGGGATCGGGTTGAGCGTCGCGCCCCGCTGGACCGCGGTCTCCGAGATCACCGGCAGCGACGGATCGTGCACCGCGGTCTGCAGGTCGAGGTTCATCAGCTCGTCGCGCTGCTTGAGCCAGTCCTTCTCCGCCTGGCTGGGCCGCATCCACTCGTACGCCTCACCGGCCACGCCGACGCTGGAGGTCATGCCGAGCTGGATGAAGGCGAACTCCACGTCGTTGTTGATCACCTTCATCGCCGGGTCCTGGTCGTTGACCTTGACGGCGTAACCGTCCTCGACCTTGAAGTTGCGGCCCTCGATCCCGTTGTTGAGCAGGATCGAGCCCTCCTTGGAGGCCAGCTTGTCGAGCGTCTTCAGCACGTCGTCGAGCTGCTGCTCGGTCCTGACGCGCTGCTTGGAGACGGCGACGATGCCGTTGTAGCCGGTGAACGGGTAGGAGAACTTCTTTCCGTCCGGCCGCGACAGGTTGCCCGCCATCGCGACCTTCTCGTCGTAGGTCTCGGGGTCGAGCTCCTTGAAGTCGTCGAACAGCTCGCCCGCACGGACGTTGACGTCGATGATGATGCCGCCCTTGCCCTGGACGAACGGGTCGTTCCACTTGCCGGTGTCCAGGGTCGCCCAGTCGGGGTTGACCAGGCCCTCGTCGATGAACCTCTTGATGTACTTCTGGGCCTCCCAGAACTCGGGCACGTCGAACTCGGGGACGAGCTTCCCGTCGCGCATGCCGTAGTTGTTGGGAGTGCCGAACCAGACGTCGATGACGTTGTAGGGGTTGGAGGCGGAGAAGTTGGTGCTGGGCCACTTCGGCAGGATCAGGCCGTAGGTGTCCTTCTTCCCGTTGCCGTCCGGGTCGCGCTCGGTGAACGCCTTGGCGATCTCGTAGAGGTCGTCGGTGGTCTGGGGCGGCTCCAGGTCGAGCTTGTCCAGCCAGTCCTTGCGCAGGACGATGGCCGAGCGCAGCAGCGCGCGCACCCGGTAGATGCCGTAGTTGCGGCCGTCGGTCTTGGAGTTGATCCAGGCCTGCTCGGACTTGGGCTTCAGATTCGGGTACTTGTCGAGCTTGTCGGTCAGATCCCAGAACGCCCCCGCCTTGGCCGCCTGGACGAACGACGGGCTCTTGTTGTCCTGGATGACCATGACGTCGGGGATCGAGTCGGAGGCCAGCACGACGTTGGTCTTCTCGTTGTACTCCGCGTTCGGCGTCCAGGTGATGGCGAGCTTCTTGCCGGCCAGCTTCTCGACGGCCTGGTGCATCTCGCCCTTGGGATCGGGGGCGGTGCCGAACAGCGGAACCATCATGGTCAGCGTGTTGCCGTCCGCCTCGGTTCCGCCGCCGCCCGCGCAGGCGGACACGGCTAATGCGGTCGTTAGCGTTAACACACCGGCGAGGATCCGGCGGGGAGATGCGCTCATGGGTTCCCTTTCGCTTGCAGCCGCGCCTCGTTCTCCTCGAAGAAGCGCAGGCAGAGCCACGTGTTCAGACAGATCCACGCGCCGACGCTGACGATCGGGGCGAGGACGGGCACCGTCGCGGTCACGAAGGCCATGGCCGACAGGGCGAACAGCAACAGCGCGGTGGAGGCCGGCCTGGTCAGGGCCACGAGCGACGCCTTCGGGAAGTAGCTCCACAGCGGCAGCTCGTAGTGCGCGTACAGCGGCCCGAGGTAGACGCCGGCCGCCGCCAGGACGGTCAGCGCGGCGTACGTCGCGGCCCGCAGCGGACCGGCGTCGACGGCGGACAGGTTCCCCGCCAGCACGACGGCCGGCAGTGCCACGGGAAGGACCAGCAACGAGGCGCGGACGAACTCCCTCCGGTAGGCGGTCCAGTAGTCGCCCCAATGAATCGATTCACCCCGCGCGTGCCGCCGGGCCAGGACGTACGCGGCCACGGTGGCCGGGCCGAAGCCCAGCACCACCCCGCCGAGCAGGGTGAAGACGATCCACATCAGGTTGAGCCTGGCCGCCCAGAAGACCTCGGAGCAGACCGCGTGCACCTTCATCGACATGGCTGGATGGCTCATCCCGCAGCACCTTCTGACGGCGTGTGCGCGGACACGCGGTGGGGGCGTCACCCCGGGGTTCCCCGCTCGTCACGAACGGATGAACCGCGGCCGGTGTTGCGAAAGTAGTGTTGAATCGACTCAAAGTCAATGACGCTAAAACCGCATATTTCTGTACTCTTCGGCTCGTTGGGACGGCGCTCCCAACGGTGCTCCCAACGGTGCTCCCAATGGTGCTCCCAATGGTGCTCCCAATGGTGCTTCTGAAGGTGCTTCTGACGGCGCTTCCGGCGCCGGTCGTCGAACGGGCGCGGTCAGAGGGTGCGGTGCGGGGCGCTGGACTCCCGGACCACCAGGTCGGGCTGGAAGATGACCTGGCGGTGGCGGTGCTGCCCGGGGTCGGCCACCTCGTCGAGCAGCAGGTCGACGGCGGCGCGCCCGAGAAGCTCGCGAGGCTGGCGGACCGACGACAGCGGCACGGCCGCCGCCGCCGCGAAGTCGATGTCGTCGTAGCCGACGATGGCGAGGTCGTCCGGCACGCGCAGCCCGTGGGCGGCCATGGCCTGCAGGAACCCCAGCGCCATCATGTCGTTGGCGCAGAAGGCGGCCGTCGGGCGCTCACCGGCGGGCAGGCCCGCCACGCGCTCCCCGATGGCCCGCCCCCCGGCCACGGTGAGCGCGGGCGCGGTGCAGGTGAGCAGTTCGGCCGCCCCAGCGGCGACGGCCTCGGCCACGCCCGCGTGCCGGTCGGCCACCTGCCTGACGGACGGCGGTCCGCCGGCGAACACGACGCGCCGATGCCCGCGTTCGAGCAGATGATCGCCGGCGAGCCGCCCGCCCAGCCGGTCGTCGACGGCCACCGAGCAGCGCGGCCCGGTCGCCGGGCTGTCGACCAGCACCACGGGCGTGCCCCTGCCGGCCATCTCGGCCAGCCACGGGTTGTCCTGCTCGACCGGGGTGATGAGGACGCCCAGCACCCGATGCTGTTCGAGCTGGTCGAGGTGGCGGCGCTCGCGCCCGGGGTCGCCGGCGCTGTTGCAGAGCACCACCATCGTGTCGTGCTCGTCGGCCACCGCCTCGGCGCCCTGGGCGACGTCCACGAAGAACGGGTTGGAGACGTCGAGCACGACGAGCCCGACCGTGCGGCTGCGGCCGACGCGCAGGTGGCGGGCCACCTCGTTACGGACGAAACCGAGCTCTCGGATGGCGTCGAAGACGCGTTCGCGGGTGGCGGGCGAGACGATCTCGGGGCGGTTGAGCACGTTGCTGACCGTGCCCACGGAGACGCGCGCCAGCTGCGCGACCTCCTTGATGCTCCTGGTCGCCATCGATCCTCACGGGGCCGTGCTGCCGGAAGAAGGGGGGAACGCGCTGCTAGGGGCAGGCCTTCCGATGCGGCCCACCGGGAACGCGGCTCATCATAGCCGCATTCAAGATTGTTTTGAATCGTCTCAACCGATCGGATCCGCTGACGGCGCCTTCATGCCGTCGAGCATCAGCCGCAAATACCGTCCCGGGTCGGCGGCCACGGGCTCCGGCAACCCGTTCGGATGGCAGGTGAAGACGGCCAGAAGGTGGATGAGCTCCTCGACGCCGGCGTCGGTTCGCATGTCGCCCTCCGCCTGGGCGCGGCGGACGAGCCTGTCGAGCCGTTCCACCCACTCCCTGCGCGCCTCGGCGAACTCGGCGCCGCCCGTGGTCGCCTCCTGCGGCAGCACGGCGAGCGCGGAGGCCAGCGCGACGCGGCCGGGCGCGGCGGCCCAGGCCACGAACCGCCCGATCGCGCTCCAGGCGTCGGCGCTCTGCCGGGCGGTGACGTCGACCACCTCGGCCATCGCCCGCACATAGTGGTCGCCGATGGCCGTGATCAGCGCCTCACGGTCGGGGAAGCGGCGGTAGAGCGTGCCGACGCCGACCCCGGCACGCCTGGCGATCAGCTCCATGGGGACGTGGACGCCGCGTTCGGCGACGATCTCGGCCGCCGCTTCGACGATCTTGTCCCGGTTGCGCCTGGCGTCCGCGCGCACGTACGACTCCCAAGTGGACGGTTTGCTTCCGGTTAGTGTAGCGTCCGCGCAAGCGGAAGCTTTTCGTCCACTTATGGAGGTGTTCTCGTGATCGTGGTGACCGGCGCGACCGGCGTCATCGGCCGCGCGCTCGTCGGCCTGCTGCGCGGGGGCCGGCGGCCGCCGCCGGAGGTCCTCGCCGTCGCCCGGCGTCCCGCCGGCGACCTGGACTGCCCGTACGCCCTGGCCGACTTCGAGCGGCCCGAGACGATCGGCGCGCTGCTGTCGCCGGGCGACCGGCTGTTCCTCAACAGCTCACTGTGGCCCGGCTTCGCCGACGCCCACCGCGCCGTCATCGACCTGGCCGCCCGCGCGGGCGCCGCCCAGATCGTCTCCGTGTCCGTACGCGGCGCCGCGCCGGGCGGGAGGCTCGGCACGGGCATGCACGGCCTGGTCGACGCCCATCTCAGGAAGTCGGGCGTGCCGTGGACGATCCTCCAGCCGGGCGGCTTCCTGCAGAACCTGCCGCACGACTTCCGCGACGGCGTCATGTACGGCTCGTACGGCCCCGGCCCGGTCTCCTACGTCGACGCCCGCGACCTCGCCGAGGTGGCCGCGTCGCTGCTCACCCGCCCGGTGGGCCCGGACGCCGAGCACGTCCTCACCGGCCCTGAGTCGCTCTCCCACGACCGCGTCGCCGAGGAGATCACCAGGGCGCTGGGCCGCCCCTTCCGCTACGTGGACCTGCCCGTCCGCGAGATGACCGCCCACCTGGAACGCCAGGGCATGCCCCGCCCGCTCGCCACCGACCTGGCCGCCCTCATGGCCGAGACGGGCGACGGCCGCTGGTCCACGACCACGACCGCGGTCCAGGACCTGACCGGCCGCCCACCACGCTCCCTGAGCGCCTTCCTCGCCGACCACCGGGAGGCGTTCGCCTGACGGCTCACTCCGGATCGACGACCCGCACCCGTACGGCCCGGAACTGGGCGGGCGTGTCGCGCAGCACCGCGTGCCTCGGGTCGGGCACCACGAGGAAGGGCTCCTTCTCCAGCGCCAGCAGCGGCGCGAGCCGCCGGTCCGGCCGCAGGGCGTCCACCGCGCGGCGGTCCCCGCCGAGCACCACCCCGTCGAGGTCCCCCAGGTACGGCGTCAGGACCCGCACCGCCGTCTCCACCGCGTCGTCGAACACCCGGTCGGCCTGATTGCGCCGACGCCTGGCGAACCGCTGCTGCGACCAGCCGCCGGCCGCCGTACGACCCTGGACCAGTCGCGAGCCCACCTTCGAAGCCACCAGTGCCGGCCCGTGGAACACCCCCGCCGCGTAGCCGCCGAGACGTACGAGAAAGACCCCGATCCGCCGGTCGGCGTTCGCGTGGGCGACGAGCCGGGTGACGTGCGGCGGCCCGGGCGGCGTCATCGGCGGGAACGGCACGTGCAACTCCGCCACCGCCCCGTCCTCGGCCACCAGCCGCACCACCCGCTCGTCCCCGGTGGCGGAGAAGGGCCCGTGACGGTCGGCGAACCCGTCAATCCACGGATGCACCCGCTCCGGCGGCACCGAGACCCACCGCCCACCACCCTTCGCCGGCCGCCCGCTCATGCCCCGAGGCTAACCGATCATCACCTCCACCCTGGTGGTTGCGGTCAGCGCGCGGACGGGCCAGTGGTTTTGGGGAACCTCAACCGAAATATCGGTTAATTCTGTTTCGCGGGGCTTCTGATGCGACTGTGGCAGGAGCACGATTCGGTACGTGTCCTCCCTGCTCGCCAGTCCCCTGGTGGATCTCGACACCGGGGCCGTCATCGCGCACCCCGCCTTCGTGGAGGCCGGCGGCGTCCTGCGGGCGGCGCCGCTCCCCATGGTGCTGGAGTTGCCGATCCGGGTGGTGCTGGCGGGCGCGGGCGCGCTGACCCCGCTCCACGAGGCGCTGAGACGAGCGGGCCGCCACCCCCGGGAGGCCATCCTGCTCATCACTGGACCGTGCCAGGAACACGAACGCCCCCTGCTCAGGGTGGCCCTGGACGGCCTGCGCGCGATCGGCTACCTGTACGGCTTCACCGACGTCGGCAGCATGGGCCCGACCCTGGACACCGTCACCGACACCACCCCGTACCTGGTGGCCCTGCACCCCGAGCTGGTGGCGCGCATCCCGGGCGACCACCGGGCGGCGGCGGTGGCGCGCGCGGTGACCACGCTGGCCCGCGGCATCGGCGCGCACGTCATGGCCCCCGGTGTGAAGCACGAAGCCCAGGCGGCGACGATCCGCGGCCTCGGCGTACGCCTCGCGCACGGCCCCCTGCTGGCCCCGGGCCCCGACGGCCGGGTGCGCGTCCCGCTGCCGATCGCCGACGAGTCCGCTGCCTCGGCGATGCTCGGGCCGCGCGTGCAGGAGCTGCTGCTCCCGGCCGTGACCCTGCCCGCGGAGGCCATGGCGGAGGAGGCGGTGGCGGCGTTCGGGGAGGAGCCGACGATCACCAGCGTGATCCTGGTGGACGAGTTCCAGCGGCCCAAGGGCAGCCTCGACCGCGGCCGCTTCCTGCTGTCGTTCGCCACCCGCTACGGCCACGCCCTGCACGGCTCGAAGCCGGCGCAGCGCCTGGCCGACCCGCCCCGCACGGTCCCGCGCACGACCCCGGCGATCGCCGCCATGCAGGCGGCGGGCCGGGACACGGCCCGCGTCTACGACGACCTGGTGGTCACCGACGAGCTGAACCGCTGCCTCGGCATCGTCCGCGTCTCCGACCTGATCAGGCAGGTCACCTCGCTGAGAAGCTGAACGGACCGGCGCTGCGCGCTGGGCGGCCGGGCGCGGGCGGGATAGGAAGGGACCATGGATCGGCCGCTGAACAGACGCACCCTGCTGGGCGCGGGCATGCTCGCCGGGGTGCCCGCGTGCGCCGCGAGCCCCTCCCCCGCGAACCCGTCGCCCAGGAACCCGTCGCCCGGAAACAACGCGTCCCGGGCCTTCGACCCCACCCACTGGGCTTCCGTACGCGCCCAGTTCGCGCTCGACCCCGCGTACGGGCAGTTCGCGGCGTTCGTGCTGGCGCCGGCGCCGGCGCCGGTGCGCGAGGCGATCAGGACGCATCGCGACGCCCTGGACGCCGACCCCGAGTACATCCCGCCCGGCGGGGACCCCGACCAGACGGTACGCCAGGCCGCGGCCCGCTATCTGGGCGGCGGGCCCGGTGACATCGCCCTGACCGACAGCACCACGATGGGCCTGGCCCTGCTCTACTCCGGCATCGCGCTGCGCCCCGGCCAGGACGTGCTGACCACCGAGCACGACTTCCTGGCCACCCACGAGGGCCTGCGGCTGCTCGCCGCCCGCACGGGCGCGAAGGTCCGCAGGGTCAGGCTGTACGACGACCCGGCCGCCGCCTCGGTGGACCGGATGGTCTCGGCGATCAAGGAGGGGCTGGGCCCGCGTACCAGGGTGGTGGCGGTGACCTGGGTGCATTCGAGCACGGGCGTGCGCGTGCCCGTGCGGGCCATCGCCGACATGCTGGCCGAGGCCAACAAGGACCGGGCCGAGCACGACCGGGCGCTGTTGTGCGTCGACGGCGTGCACGGGTTCGGCGCGCTGGCCGACGACGTGACCGACCTGGGCTGCGACTTCCTGGCCAGCGGCACGCACAAGTGGCTGTTCGGCCCGCGCGGCACCGGGATCGTGTGGGGCCGCGCCTGGGACACGATCGCGCCGATCGTGCCGAGCTTCAGCGGGGCCGCGTTCGCCGCCTGGCACGGCGGCGCCTCGCCGGGGCCGGGCACGGCCGAGCTGATCACCCCCGGCGGCTACAAGGCGTTCGAGCACCGGTGGGCGATGCCGGAGGCGTTCGCGTTCATGACGGCGATCGGCAAGGCCCGCGTGGAGCGGCGCACGCAGGAGCTGGCCACCCGTCTCAAGGCGGGCCTGGCCGAGCTGCCGCACGTCACGCCGGCCACCCCGCGGGCTCCCGAGCTGTCGGCGGGGCTGGTGTGCTGCTCGATCGCGGGCATGGAGCCGTTCCAGGCCGTGCAGCGGCTGCGCGCGCTGAAGGTGGCGGCGAGCACGACGCCGTACAACCCGCCGCTGCTCCGCATCGGGACGAGCATCGTGACCGGCCCGGAGCAGGTGGATCACGCGATCAGGGTCGTGGAGGGGCTGAGATGAACTGGGCGGAGCCGTACGGGCCGCCGGTCGAGACCCGCGTGCGCGTGCTGACCTGGAACGTGTGGGGCGAGTACGGCCCGTACGCCGAGCGCGCCCGGCGGATCGGGAAGGTGGTCCACGAGCACGCGCCCGACGTGGTGCTGCTGCAGGAGTGGGCCGGTCAGGCGCTCGGCTACGAGCACGCCGCCGCCGCCTCGGGAACGCTGCCCTGCGCGGTGCTGTCGCGCTGGCCGGTCACCCGGCAGGAGGAGCGTCAGCTGCCGGGCGGCCGGATGCCGGGCACCGCGCTGTTCTGCGAGCTGGCCGGACCACGCGGCCCCTTACAGGTGTTCAGCGTGATCATCGGCTCGTTCCGGCTGGACGAGTCGGAGGTGCGCCAGGCGCAGGTGCGGGCGCTGACCGCGTTCGTGGCCGAGACGGCCTCCCGCAGGCACCCGGCGCTGGTGTGCGGCGACTTCAACGCGCCCCCGGACAGTGACGAGATCCGCATGCTGACCGGCCGCAGTGCGCCGCCCACGCCGGGGCTGGTGTTCTACGACGCCTGGGAGGTGGCCGGAGACGGCGGCCCCGGACACACGTGGAGCAACGCCAACCCGTGGGCCCGTCCGGGCCTGTACCCGGACCGCCGCTTCGACTACGTGCTGAGCGCCTGGC
>NZ_SMKQ01000264.1 GCF_004348995.1 Nonomuraea terrae | reverse complement strand
GTGACGGCGGTGAGCACGTTCGGGTGCCGGCGACGCAGCCACGCCACCGTCAGCCGGAGGTCGGCCGCTCCGGCCGGTACCGTGCGGCCGGCCGCACGCTCCAGGACGGCCGCGGCCTCGGCGTGCCGCCCCACCCACGCCAGCGCCCGGACCGTCATCAGCGCGTCCACCGGGTCGAGATGCCCGGCGGCGTCCGCCGCGACCAGGACGTCCAGCTGCTCGCTCATCCCGGTCGGGTTCATCAGCCACTGCACGCGGGCCAGCGACGCCGTCAGCGACGCGGCCTTGCGGTCGCTGAGCCGCCCGCGCAGCGCCAGCCGCAGGCACCTGACCGCCTGCTCGGCATCGCCGCCGGCGCACTCCTGCTGAGCCGCCCGCTCCAGCACGTGCACGTACCGGGCCGGGGGAGGTGAGCCGGCCTGGACCAGCTGCGCGGCGATCTCCACGAGCGGCGCGTGCTCGGACTCCAGCACCTCGGCAGCGCGCAGACGCAGCGCGGCCGACAGGTCCGGGGGCAGGTCGCGCAGCACCGCGGAGCGAGCCCGCGGGTGCCGGAACTGCGGCCCCTGCACCAGCCCGCCGGCCTCCAGCCGCTCCAGCGCCGCCGCGACCGTGCCGTCCGGCTCGCCGGTCAGCCGCGCGATCGTCTCCGCGGTCGCCCTCGGCCCCAGCACCGCCGCGGCGCGGGCGGTCCGCACTGCTCCGGCGTCGTGCCGGTGCAGACACATCAGCACCGTTTCCTCGAACGAGCCGCCGATGACCGGCCCGCGGCCGCGCCTCCCGCGCCCCGCGCGGTGGTCGTCGATCAGGGCACGGACGATGAGCGGGTTGCCGCCGCTGAGCCGGTGGAACTCCGTCGTCAGGTGGGCCGGGCAGGAGGGCGATCCGAGGTCCGCCTCGATCAGCCGCTTCACCCCCTCCGGGGACAGGGGCTCCAGCCTGATCAGCCTGAAGTACGGCTGGCGGGTCAGCTCCGCCCTCAGACGCGCCTGACGGCGGTCGGCCGAGTCGCGCTGGTTGAGCAGCAGCAACACCCGCGCCATTCCGATCCGGCGCTGCAGCGCGAGCAGGGTGCGCACCGACGTCTCGTCGGCGAAGTGCACGTCGTCCACGGCGATCACCAGGGGACAGGACCTGGCGAGCTTCAGCAGCGCCGCGCAGGCGCGCTGGACGAGCAGGTCCTCCGTCGGGTCGGCCGGTGCGCGTCCGCCCGCCCCGCCGGTGCCGGCGGCCAGGCCGGTGACGTCCTCGACCACCTGTGCCACGGCGGGCGGCAGGTCCGCGCTGGAGAACAACTGGCCGACGACGCCCATCCGGACCGACCGGTCCTGGGCCGAGGCGGTGGCGTTGAGCAGCAAGGCCCCGGAGCCTCTCGCGTACTGCGCGAACCGATAGGCGAACTCGGTCTTCCCGGTGGCGACGCCGCCGCTGATCAGGACGACCTTGCCCCGTTCGCGGGCGCTTTCCAGGTAGTAGTGCCGGAGCCGTTCGAACAGCTTGCTTCGCTCAAACATGGGCCGTTTCTTCCGAGAGGCCTTGATCCAGTCAGCCCGTCAGTTCCTGCGCCACCTCCATCACGTAGCGGCCATAGGCGCTGCCGGCCATTGCGGCGCCGAGCCGGTAACAGGACTCGCTGTCGATGTATCCCTTGCGCAGGGCGACCTCCTCGATGCACGCGATCCGCACCCCTTGGCGCTCCTCCAGCGCCCGCACGTACAGCCCGGCCTGCATCAGCGACTCCGGCGTGCCGGTGTCCAGCCAGGCGAACCCGCGCCCCAGGTCCACCAGGCGCGCCCGGCCCCGTTCCAGGTAGCCCCGGTTGACGTCGGTGATCTCCAACTCGCCCCGGGGCGAGGGGCGCAGGTTCTTGGCGATGTCGACCGCGTCGTTGTCGTAGAAGTACAGGCCCGTCACGGCGCGGTTGGAGCGCGGCCGGTGCGGCTTCTCCTCCAGTGACACCAGGCGGCCCTGCTCGTCCACCTCCGCGACGCCGTGGCGGTGCGGGTCCTTGACGCGGTAGCCGAACAGCACACACCCCTGTACGTCGCGAGCGTGTTCCTCCAGCACGAACTGGAAGGCCGTGCCGTGGAAGATGTTGTCCCCGAGCACCAGGGCGACAGGATCTTCCCCGATGTGACCGGCGCCGATGATCAGAGCTTCGGCGATGCCGTTCGGCGCGTCCTGAGCGGCGTATCCGATCCGGATGCCGAGCTGCGAGCCGTCGCCCAGCAGCCGCTGGAACAGCGGCAGGTCCGACCGCCTGGAGATGAGCAGGATGTCGCGCACGCCCGCCAGCATCAACACCGACAGCGGATAGTAGATCATCGGTTTGTCGCCGACGGGCAGGAGCTGTTTGGAGACCGGTATGGTCATCGGGCTCAGGCGCGTTCCGGAGCCGCCCGCCAAAACGATGCCCTTCATTTATGGCATTCCCCTCACCAGGTTTCCGCCAGGAGGTCCGCTGCGGCACCGCGGCCTCTTCACCCGAGGCACTCGCTCATGGCCGTGAACGTCTCCATCTGTTCTCGCTCTGCCGCGTAGTAGCGCAGCAGACCGTGCATCCGGTAGCGGTCGTGCGCCACCCGCCGCAGCATGCTTGCCATGCACAGCTGCTCCAGCAGCGGCTTGACCCGGTGGACGGCGGTGCCGAGCGTCGCCGCCGCCGTCACGTAAGTGATCTCCGGCTCCGCGTGCCGGCCCAGGTAGCGGAACAGCTGGCGGGCGGCCGGCCGGAGCTTGCGGTAGGAGATGTCGATCGCGTCCCGGATCGACAGGTCGTCGCCGTCCACCCGCAGCGCGGAGAGCCGGTCGCCATCCCGCAGCTCGGCCACGAAGCTCTCCAGCCGCCGGCCCGGCCGGACGATGAGGTTGGTCGCGGCGATCCGCAGCGCCAGCGGCAGGTGCCCGCAGAGCTCAGCCAGCATCGCCGCCGCCTCCGGTTCCGCGGCGACCCGCTTGCGGCCCAGCATGGTGGCCAGCAGTGCGGCCGATTCCTCCGGAGCCAGGACGTCGAGGTTGACCAGCGGTGCGCCGTCGCTCGCGGTCAGGCTCACGAGCTGCGTCCGGCTGGTGATCAGCACCAGACAGTCGGGATTGCCCGGCAGCAGCGGCCGGATCTGGGCCGTGGAGGCCGCGTCGTCCAGCACGATCAGCATCCGGCGATCGGCCAGCAGGGTGCGGAAAAGCGCGGTGGCCTCGGCCTGGGCGGCCGGTATCCGGTCGGGGGGCACGCCGAGCGCCGACAGCAGCCGCCTCAGCGCTTCGACGGGGCACAGCGGCGTGTGGGAGTTGCCGTTCAGCTCGAGGTAGAGCTGGCCGTCGGGGAACATCCCGCGCATCTCGTGCGCCCAGTGGACGCCGAGCGCCGACTTGCCGACGCCGGCCATCCCGGTGACCGCGATCACCTTCGCGCCGGTGCCCGTGACCGTCGGGGAGACCAGGTCGCGCAACCGGTCGAGGGCCCGGCAGCGCCCGGTGAAACCGGCGACGTCGGGAGGCAGCTGGGCTGGGGCGACCATGCGCATCACCAGCGCCGACCGCTGTCTGGATTCGGTCTCGGGCACGGGCTCGGACGGAGCCTCCTGGCGAAGCACCTGCAGGTGGGCCGCCTTCAGCTCCTCGCTCGGGTCGACTCCGAGTTCGTGGCTGAGACGGGTGCGGATGTCGGAGAAGACCTGCAGCGCGGCCGCGCGCTGCCCGGAGCCGGCCAGTGCCAGCATGAGACGCGCGTGCATGCCCTCGTGCAGCGGCTCGCTGCAGGCCAGCGCGCGCAGATGCTCGACCGCCTGTTCTGGCCGGCCCGTCTGGATGGCCAGGTCGGCGTGGGCGAGCACGACCGCGAGCCGCTGGTGCGACAGCCGGATGGCGGCCGGGTGCTGGCGCAGCCCCGGAACCGTGTCGGCCAGCACCGGCCCGCGCCAGCTGCTCAGCCCCTGGTGGAAGAGGTCAAGAGCGCTCTCCTCGTTGTCGTCGTGCATCTCCCTGGCCCGGATCACCAGGTCGTTGAAGACGAACAGGTCCAGCTGCTCCGGCTCCACCGTGAGTTTGTAGCCCTGCCGAGTGGCGGTGATGTGCTGCTCTCGCGAGCTGGTCTGCCGGCTGCCCTCCAGCGTCTGGCGCAGCCGGGAGGCGTAGGAGTGGACAAGGCTGACGCAGGTCACGGGCGGATCGTCGCCCCACAGGACATCGATGATCTCGTCCCGGCTGACCACCTCGTTCGGTTGTAACGCGAGCAGGCCGAGCATGCAGCGCTGCTTGAGCGAGCCGATGTCGACCGTGCGACGGCCCAGCCGAACCGTCAGCGAGCCGAGGATGCCCAGGCACAGCGAGCTGGAGTCGGCGTCCTTCTGACCGCGTGCCGCCGGCAGGCTCAACTGGTCGGGATCGACGCCCACGGCCTCCGCGAGGCTCCGCACGGACTCCTGCCGAGGCTGCTGCACCTCTCCCCGCTCGATGTAGCGGACCGCGCGCACGCTGACCCCTGCTCGTTCCGCCAGTTCCCGCTGCGTGAGGCCCAAACGGGTCCGTCGTTCGTGCAGCAGCCGGCCGAACGAAGCGACATGCGGTTCCATGGTTTTCGATCCCCCTGTGTCGTCACCCACGAGCCCATCGTCATATGTGGCGTAAAGCTTCCGTGCGGAGTAGACAAGAGTCATAGATCACCGTAATACAAGCGCTCGATCGGATGGCTGGGTCCGGGAACGAAATGATCCGGAGCTGGCGAGGGGGCTCGCCGGAAGAGTGTCAAACTTCCCGGTCATGGAGCTGCCGCTCCAGCCTGCCCATGTAGTAGACGATCTCCTCGTGGTTGGTCGAAGGCAGGAAGTGGTTGGCCCCGACCTTGTAGTAGATCGACGTCGTCAGGCCTTCGAGGGCGTCGTCGTAGGGCTCGTCGCGCCGCAGCGCCTGCACCAGCGCCGGAACGTCGCAGCTGAGCGCGATGTCGCCCGACACGTAGTAGCTCTCGCCGCCGATCTCCGTCTGCGGCAGGCCTTCGTTGGCGTAGAGGGTGGACATCTCGCGCCCCGGCCGCGTGTACGCCGGCAGAGTCAGCAGGTCGTAGTCGAAGACCGTGGTCAGCAGGTCGCGGTGCTCCTCCGGCAGCAGCGGCACGACGGCTTGCGTCCACCACCGGCGCAGCAGCTGCTTGGCCTCGTCGGTGCCGTACACGTAGGTGAGGACGGGGGCGAGGACGTCGGAGTCGGTGAAGGAGTTGACCATGCCGGTGCGGAACGGCTCCACACTCTGGTCCTGGTCGGTCTCGAACCAGTCCATCAGTGAGCGGATCAGCTGCGACTGCGTGATGCCACCGAGCGTCCGCAGGGGCATCCACAGGTATCTGAACACCGGGTTCTCGGCGACGAGCCGGGAGACGAAGATGAACCGGTGCATGTACCTGTTGTCGGCCGGCGACATGGTGTCGTGCGACAGCACGTACTCGAAATCGTCGGTGTTGCCCCGTACGGTGACCAGCCCGAAGCGCTTCTTCTCCTCCGCGTACGTGGTGTTCGGCAGGATCAGCATGGGATAGACGGCCACCCGCGACACGTGGTTGGCCAGCCGGTCGTAGCCCTTCATGAACGACTCGACCGTCTCGCCCGGGGCGCCCCAGATGAGCTCGGCGTAGCAGTCGAGGCCCTCCTGGCCCAGCCACTCGGCCAGGTTCTCCCAGTCGTTGACCTTCATGTTGCGCCGGTTCATCAGGTCGAGCGTGTTGTCGTCCAGCGTCTGCAGCGCCAGGGTGAAGGAGCTGTGCAAGCCGGCGTTCTTCATCTCCTTGACGATCTGGTAGAAGACCTTGGACTTGTTCTTCGCCCACGAGGTCTCGATGCTCTTCGGAAAGCCGTATTGGCGGCGGAGCTCGATGACGTCCTCGACGAACTCGAGGTCGATCGGCATCATGCCGAAGTTCGCGTCGCACAACACCAGGGTGTGCACCTTGTGCTGGGCGAACAGTTCGATCTCCTGGCGCAGCCGCTCCCGGGAGAAGGCCCGTACGCGCTGGCCGACGGCCCCGCCCCAGTAGCAGAAGGAGCACTTGTACGGGCACCCTCGGTTGGTCTCCAGCAGGGCGACGTCGTAGGGGAAGACCCCGTCCTGGTTCTTCATCGGGATGACGCCGGTCAGGAAGGGCGAGGGGATGACGTCGAGGTCCTCGATGCGCGGGCGGTCCTCTGTGGTGACCAGGGTCCCCGACTCGTCGCGGAAGGAGATGCCCTGGATGTGGTGCAGGTCATGAGGTGAGCGGCCGTCGAGGCGGGCGTGTAACAGCTCCCGGAAGGTGAACTCGCCCTCACCGTTGACCACGATGTCCACGTCGGGGAACATGCGGAAGACCCGGGTGGCCTGGTTGGAGACGTGATTGCCGCCGAAGACGACCCACCCGTCGGGATTGAGCTGCTTGAACGTCTCGGCCAGCGCCGCGAAGGGCTGGTAGTTCCAGCCGACGACGGAGAAGCCCATGATGTCGGGCGTATCTTCCTCGAAGAGCTGGTTGGCCATTCCGAACAGCGTGCTGCCGCCGTCGAAGTTGCGGATCTGGATGTCCATGTGCTCGGCTATGCGCTCGTCCTGGAGCGCCGTCGCCATCAGGTAACCCGAGGCTAACGGCATGGACTCCAGCGACATGGCCCAGACTCCCTGCTGCACCAGCCGGACCTTGAGAGGCTGTTGCGCCATGGGCGATTCTCTCCCTTGCACTCAGGCGTTGATTGAGTGGGTGCGGCGCCTCGCCATCGACCCGTCCGCAACCTTTCGGCTCACCCCCTGAGCCGATTCGTGTCCGCAGCGCGCGACTGGATACTTGATCGATGTTAGGTGAGACTTTGCCTGCGGCTCTGCAGCGAAGCTGCAGCCAGGCGCGAATCGCGATATGTCCGGATATGTCCAGACCGACCTGGGCTAACGCGGAGCATTCCGGCGGAGCGCGACGCGGAGCGGCAAATTTGACAGCAGCGGCGACCGGCAGTCTTGGTGAAATGCGGGAGTGCCGCCGGGCTATTTCCGCCGAGGCGCCGGCAGCCATAGGAGATGACAGGCTATTTGGTCTTATCGCCCCTGCGGACCGCGGGGTCGGGCGCTTTCGTGCTGGCCAAAGGCGCCGGCCGACCCCCTGATGACGTTCGGTGACCGTGCCGTCGCCGGACGGGATGGTCGAGCGGGCCGCGGCATCGCCCGCGGGACACTCGATGGGCTCACAGCCTGGCGCGATCGATTGTTGGCGGCGTACCACGCTCTCCGGCGGCCGTGGGCGAGCGGCCGGACGCCGGTCGCGGACCGTGACCGAGCACCGCGGAACCCGCTCTGCCGGGGACGAATGGACACTGTCGTCCCGGTCTTGCGCCTGCAGGAGATCCATGGCAGATTCCCACAAGAGTCCGATTCGCGCAGCGCATCGACACGTGACGACCACGCATAAGCATTTTGTCCGTCGCGACAGGCAGGATGGCATGGACGCGAAGAACTTTGATTTCGAAATAGGAAAGAAAATTATCGAGAAATACCGGTCGGACGAGGAACGTCCGAAGGTATTCGAATTGGTCGGCCATGACTGGGACCTGCTCGACGAGGTGTGGCCGCCTTTCTACGGGCCCGGCGGTGAGCTGTACGCCCACACCATCCCGTTCGCCGGGATGTCGTCGTTCCTGGAGATGGGCTGCGGCACGGGCGTCATGTCGGTGCTCGCCGCCAAAGCCGGTTGCACGTCGGTGGTCGGCCTCGACCTCAACCCGGCCGCGGTACGCAACACCGAGCTGAACGCCGCCCGCCACGGCGTGGCGGACCGGGTGACCGCCCGGGTGAGCGACATGTACTCGGCGGTCGAGCCGGGCGAGCGGTTCGACGGCATCTACTGGAACCCGCCGTTCCTGGACGCGCCGAAGGAGGCCATGGACTCCTCCATCTGGCACGAGACCATGTTCGACCCCGAGTTCTCGAAGCTGCGGCACTTCCTGAAGAAGGGCGTCGAGCTGCTGACCCCGGACGGCCGGATCTACCTGTGGTTCGGCGAGGCGCTGGGCAACCCCACCTTGGTGCGGGACCTCGCCGACGAGGCCGGCCTGGATCTGCGCATCCTGGAGACGCTGGCGACCTCGGCGATCCCCGATCCGCTGGTCGAGCTGTTCGTCGACGAGGAGATCGAAGAGGACTCCGCCTGGCACCTCCACATGCTGGAGCTGTGTCCCCGCTGAGGCCGGGCCCGCGTGCCAGGGTCACCCGCCCCATTGTCCCCGGCCCATTGTCTCCGCCTGAGCCGCCTCGTACCGCCGGTCACGCGGCGGCGTCAGCGCGCCCGGCGGCGCCCGTCCCGACCGTGACCCCCGTTCCAAGGAGTGCCGATGGAGGAGTACGAAGACGCCCGACGCCTGATGGACCTGCTGTTCGGGTTCATCTCGGCGCAGGTGGTGCGGACCATGGCCGCGCTCGACCTGGCCGACCACCTCGCCTCCCGGCCTGTCACGCCGGGTGAGCTGGCCAAACTCGCCGACTGCCACGAGCCGAACCTGCGCCGCCTGCTGCGCGCGGCCGTCCACCTGGAGCTGGTTACGGCGACCGGGGACGGCCGCTACGAGCTGGCCTCCGCCGGGCGGCTGCTGTGCTCGGGATCGCCGATGAAGGCCATGGTCAACCACATGGTCGGCGAGCCCAACTGGAGCGCGTTCGGCAGGCTGGACCACACCGTGCGCACCGGCGGCAGCGCGGTGGAACACGTCTTCGGCCGTTCGAGCTACGAGTGGCTGGCCGAGCACCCTGAGGCGCAGTCCGCCTTCTACGCCTGGATGCGGGAGGCGGCCAAGGCCGACGCCCCTCCACTGGTGGCCTGCCTGGACCTCGACGGCGCGCGCGACGTGGTGGACATCGGCGGCGGAAACGGCTCGCTGATGGCCGCTCTGCTGCGGGCCCACCCGGAGCTGACCGGCGCCGTCTTCGACCTGGAGGCCGGCTTGCGGGGCACCTCCGCCGTGCTGGAGGAGGCCGGCGTGTCGGACCGCTGCTCCCTGGTGCCAGGTGACTTCCTCGTGGACGTGCCCCCGGCGGGACGCGACGCGTACGTCATCAAGAACACGCTCAGCGACTGGGACGACGAGAGCGCTGTGCGCCTTCTGCGGCACTGCCGGCAGGCGATGCGCTCCGACAGCGGGCTCTTCGTGATCGACATGATCATGGCCGAGGACGACTCGTCGGCCGACTCCATCGCCCTGATGAGCGACATGTCCACGCTCATCGACAAGGGCATGATCCGCACCGGGCCGGAGTTCCGCGAGCTCTTCGCCCGGGCGGGGCTGCGCCTGGTCACGACCCGCGAGGTGCCCGGTGGAGCGGTCAGCGTCATGCGGGTGGCCACGACCTGACGTCGCGCCCGCGCGCCACCCCGTACTGCCTGCGTCCCCCGGCGCTCACGACCAAGGAGCATGCGATGACAGCGTCCGACGTGACCTCCGTCCCGTCCCTTCCGGACGCCAGTCCCGACGGCGTCGGTCCACCGGGTGCCGTCCGGCCGGCCCGGAGATCACGAGGCGGATCACGGGCCAGGTCCACGGCGTGGAACGGCTCCCTGTGACACGGCGAGACGACGCGGGACGCCACGGCGGTACGGCGCGGAGCGGGCGGGCCGAGACGGCGGCCGCCTCCATGTTCGTGCTGGAGGCCACGGCCGAGATGCCCCGGCCCGCCGAGAAGGTGTGGTTCGTGGTCGCCGACTACGCGCTGGACCGGCGCTGGCGTTCCGGCGTGATCAGCGCGAAGAGCGACCCGCCCGGTCCGGTGACGCCGGGCAGCACGATCGACGAGGTCATGCGCATCGCCGGCAGGCCCTATCGCAGCAGCGGAATCGTCACCGAGGTGGGCCCGGGCATGCGCTTCTCCTGGCGCAACACCAAGGGAAGCGACTCCGACGGCGAGCGCAGGGTGGAGCCGCTCGACGGAGAGCGCTGCACGGTGACGATGGTGGTCCGGGTCCGCCTGCGCGGAGCCGAGCGCCTGCTCGCCCCGTTCGTCGCCCCGATGTTGCGGCGCACGCTCCGCCAGGACGTCCGGCGCCTGCGCGCCGTGATCATGGAGTCGTAGCCGGGCCGCACGCCCGTCGCTCCAGGACCGTGAATAGGCGGCGGATAGGCGGCGGCTGTGCGTCGTCGTCCGGCACCGGATTTCCACGAAAGCCCGTCAGGGGGCCTATGGTTAGGTGACTTTGCCTTCCTAATGCTATTGGCGGGGATATGTCCGACGCGACGCCGTCCTTGGTCGCAGACCGGTACCGGCTAGACGAGCGCATCGGCAGCGGGCCGATGGGCGAGGTCTGGCGGGGGTACGACACGCGCGCCGACTGGGTCGTGGCCGTCAAGGTGCTGCGCGCCAGGGCGGCCGGTGCCGCCACCCGGGAGATGCTCAGGCAGCACGCCCAGGCCGTGGCCAGAGTGATCCATCCGAACGTCGCCATGGTGCTGGACGTCGGCGACCACGACGGGGCGCCGTTCCTGGTGATGGAGTTCCTGACCGGGCTCAGCCTCGGCGAGGAGCTGGCGGCGCGCGGGCCGTTGAAGATCGTCGAGGTGTGCGACCTGATCGGGCAGGCGGCGGCCGGGCTCGATGCCGCGCACCGGGCCGGGGTCGTGCACGGACGGGTCGACCCCGGCAGTTTCCGGCTGGCCGCGAGCGGCGTGCTCAAGGTCGTCGGCTTCGGCATGGGCGAGCGTGAGACCGCGCGGGACAGCAGCCGCTACGCGGCCCCCGAACGCGCCGCCGGGCAGGCCGCCCAGGTGCCCGGCGACTTCTACGCGCTCGGCTGCGTCTGCTACGAGCTGCTCTGCGGACGCCCGCCCTTCGAGGGCGCGCCCCAGGGGCCGCCGGCGCCGCCGAGCACGCTCAGACCCGAGGTGTCCGCCGAACTGGACCGGCTGGTGCTGGCCATGTTGTCGGAGGACCCGGCCAGGCGACCGGCGAGTGGCGAGGTGATCCGGCGGACACTCGCGGCCATCGCCCGCCCGCGCCCCGCCGCCCCCATGACCGGTGCCCACGTGACCGGTGCCTCCTTGCGCGACCCCGGGCTCACCGGGAACCCCGGCGTCACCCAGGTGCTCCAGAGCGGCGGTCCCGCGTGGCCGCCGCGCTCCGGTGACACGGCGGTCTTCCAGGCCGCCGACCTCGGTCCCCAGCCGGGGCCCGCGACGAACCGCAGGCTGGTCGTGCAGCTCGGCGCGGCCGTCCTCGCCATCGCCGTGGTCACGGTGGGCATGGTGACGTGGGCGGGCGCTGT
>NZ_SMKQ01000263.1 GCF_004348995.1 Nonomuraea terrae | reverse complement strand
CCGCCAGATAGCCCAGCAGCCCCCCGGCGGCGCAAGCGCCCACGGCCCGCGGCAGCCCGGCCACGGCCGCGCGCCCCCGGGCCCGCACCACGGACCCGAGCAGCAGCGCACCACCCACGCTCATGCCGACGCTCATCCCGAGCGCCATCCCGCCGATCTCCCACTCGTCGGGCAGCACCAGCACGAACACCGTCTGCGCGACCATCACGACGATCCACCCGGCGACGGTCCCGGTGGCGACGGCCCGCCCCCGCCCGGCGGCGTACAGCACCCGGCTGAGGTGGGCGATGAGCCCGTAGCCGAGCAGCCCAGGGGCGAACAGCGCGATCGCCGCCGCCAGCTCACCCGCCGGCACGTCGCTCTTGCCCGCCAGGAACACCACCGCGCCAGGCCCGGACGCGGCCGCCAGCACCCCAGCGGAGAGGCCCGACACCAGCACCACGGCCCGGGTCGTGCGCGCCGCGAGCGCCGAGAACGCCGCGGGCTCCCCCACCTGCGCGGACAGCCGGGGAAAGGCGCTGGTGGCGATCGGCACGGCCAGCACCGCGTACGGCACCAGGTAGATCGCCCACGCGTAGTTGTAGGCCGCGAGGGCGCCGCTGCCGATCGCCTGGTTGGCCAGCAGCACCACCACGACCATGGCCGCCTGCTGGGCCAGCAGCGCCGACACGCCCGCCAGCGCGAGCCTGCGCACCTGGACCGCCACCCCGTCGGGGAAACGCAGGGTGGGCCGCCACCGCAGCCCCAGCCGCCCGACGGGCCCGAGCACGGCCAGCACCAGGGAGAGCACGCCCAGGCTCGTGCCGACCGACAACGCCAGCTCGGCGGGACGCAGCTCCCGGGTGGGCACGCTCAGCCCGTCGCTGAGGGGCACGAACACCAGGTAGGCGACGATGACCACGATGCTCGACACCAGGGGCGCGACCGCCGGCCCGGCGAAGCGCTTGTGCGACTGCAGCACGCCGTAGAGCACCACGGCGACGCCGTACAGAGGGATCTGGGGGGCGAAGACGACGAGCATGCGGGTGGCGACGGCGCTCATCGGGGCGGGGTCGCAACCTTCCACGCCCGAGCCGAAGAGCAGCCCGGTGACCGGCCCGGCGAGCACCGCGACGAGCACGCCCAGCGGCACGAGCACGACGACCACCCAGGTGAGCAGCGCCGAGCCGATCCGGCCGGCCCGCTCACGCGCGCCCTCGTCGGCCGCCCCGGCGAGCACGGGCACGACCATCCCCGCCAGCGCGCCCCCGGCGACCACCTCGAAGACGATGTTGGGGATCTGGTTGGCCGTCATGTAGGCCGTGGCCAGGCAGTTGGTGCCGACGGTCTGGGCGAAGGCGTACTGCTTGGCGAAGCCGGCGACGCGCGCGAGGATGGTGATCGCCCCGATGAGCATCGCCCCACCCGCGACGCCCCGCGCGGTCACCACTCCCATCGGGCCTCCAGAAAGCCGCCGACGTACGCTGACGCAGACATCCTGGCAGGCCGGGCCGACAATCGCGGCCGGCGGGTCACACAGGGTCGGCCGGGCGGCGGCCGAGCATGTCGATCCGGTCGAGCACGGGGTTGCCGGCGATGACCTTGGTGAAGCTGATCTTCTCGGCGGCGGCGGTCAGCGCCACGACGGTGCCGAGCACGGCGTACCGGCCGGGTCTGCCGAGCCTGGTCACCGCGGCCAGCCCGAGCAGCGCGCCGAGGGAGTTGGCGCCGGCGTCGCCGAGCATCGCGCGCTCGCCGAGGTCGTCGGGCAGCAGCGCGGCGGCGGCGCCCAGCGGGACGGCGGCCAGCGCCGCGGCGGCGGGCGAGCCGCGCAGGACCGAGGCGGCCAGCAGCGGCCCGCCGGTGAGCAGAGCCACCTTGATGGCGCGGCCGGGACGCAGGTCGAAGAGGTTGGCGAGATTGGCGGCACCCGCGATGGTGGCGCCGTTGACCAGAGTGTCGACGGGCCCCTTGGACACCAGCGCGGCCGACAGGAGGCCTGTGGCGCCGATGCCGAGGATCTTGACGGCGCCGCTGGTGACCTCGCCGCGGGCGAGCGCGCTCAGGTGGCCCTTGAAGCCCTTGGAGTCGGTGGTGCCGTAGAGGTCGTCGTAGGCGCCGAGCGCGCCGCTGCCGGCCCCGGCGAGCAGCGCGGCGGCGCGTACGCGACCGGGCAGGCCCGGCGCGAGCGCGGCGGCGGCGCCGGATCCGGCGACGAACGCCGGCCCCTCCAGCAGGGTGAGGGGCTCGCCGCGGTGGTTCTTCCGCGTCCAGCGGCTGCTCAGATCGGCCTGCCGGTTACGGGTGAACCCGGCGTAGGCCGCGCGGGCGGCGACGGCGCCGATGGCGGCGCCGGCGAGGGCGTAGAGGAGGCCACGGGCCCGGCTGGCAGGCATGTCAGCTCCCGGAGTCACTGGTGGTGGGGGACGGAGACGGGGTCGCCGGCGGCGGCATGGGCGCCGAGGCTCCCGGGCCCACGCCGTACTGGCCGGCGCGACCGCTCAGCTGCTCCCGCAGAGAGGAGACCATGACGACGCGGCCCAGCGGCATGTCGACGATGTCGACCGTGGACACGCGCTTGGAGACCTCGCCTTCGTCGCGCAGGGCGCTGATCACGTCGCCGGGCATGGCGACGGGCGGCACGATGCCCGCCAGCACCGTGCCGCGCCCGGCCGCGTCGAAGCCGTCGGCGACCGCGACGAGGGCGCCCGCCTGCACCTCGGCGCTCTCCCCCTCGTACGGCCGCTCGGGCGCGAGCATCACCGCGAGCGTGGCCCGCTGGTCCGCATCGCCCTCGACGCTGAGCAGGCCGCCCGCCTCGAACGTGCTGAGCACGTCGCCGGCAGCGGCGTTGGGCGTGCCGGCCTGCGCCGGGTCGGTCGTGACGAGCGCGGAGGCGAGCAGCGTGGACGCGCGCCCCCAGCTGGTGCCCGTGGGCGGGAAGATCATGTTGACCGGCTTGAGCTGGTTGACCAGGCCGTCGAGCACGCCCACGCCCTTGGGGTCGAGGAACTTCTCGGTCAGCGTGACGCGCCCGGAGATCTCGGCGCCCGCCTGGTCGAGCACCTTCTCGGCCGACTCGCGTACGGCGGTGCTGGAGCCCGGCGTCTCGATGAGCAGCACCCGCTGGCCGGTCAGGTCGCCCGCGACGAGCTCGGGCGTCGCGGAGTCGATGAACGCGTCGTTGCCCGCCTGGCGGCCCTGCAGCGTGTCGATCTCCACGCGCAGCTCCTCCTTGGTCTTGGTGAGCTGCGCGGTCATCTCCTGGGCGGACCTGACCGCGGGCTCCTCCAGGAGCGTGGTGCCCAGCACGATGCCCACCGCCAGGGCCAGGAAGATGGCGACGATGGAGACGAGGTGGTAACGAAAATCGATCACGAGAAGAGTCCGACCAGCCAGAAGATGAACGCGTTCCAGACGTCCTGCAGGCCGTTCAGCCAGGTCTGGCCGAGCGGCGACAGGGAGAGCGCGACGCCCATGGTGATCAGCGCGGTGATCACCAGCAGGAGCAGCTGCGAGGTGGTGATGCGGCTGCGGTAGAGCCTGCTCACGCCCTTGGCGTCGATGAGCTTGCTGCCGATGATCAGCCGGGTGAGGAAGGTGCTCGCCATGCCGGCGCGGCCCTTGTCGAGGAACTCCTCCAGGGTGCCGTGGGTGCCGACGGCGACGATCAGCTCGGCGCCCTTGTCGTCGGCGAGGAGCATGGCGATGTCCTCGCTGGTGCCGGTGGCGGGGAAGATCACCGCTTCGCGGCCGAGCTGGTGGACGCGTTCGAGCCCGGGCGCCCTGCCGTCGCGGTAGGCGTGCACGACCAGCTCGGCGCCGCAGGTCAGGGCCTTGGTGGAGACGGAGTCGAAGTCGCCGACGATGACGTCGGGCAGGTAACCCGCCTCCAGCAGGGCGTCGGCCCCTCCGTCGACGCCCACCAGGACGGGACGGTATTCGCGGATGTAGGGGCGCAGGGTGGCGATGTCTTCTTTGTAGTGGTATCCGCGCACCACGATGAGGACGTGCCGGCCCTCCATGGAGGTGCGGATCTCGGGGACGCCGACTCCGTCGATGAGGAGCTTGCCCTCGCCGCGGACGTATTCCATCGTGTTGACGGCGAAGGCCTCGATCTGCACCGCGAGCCCGGCGCGCGCCTCGGCCATGGCGGCATCGACGGTCTCGGGCGTCTGCTCGACGCCCTTGCCGACCACCTCGTCGTCGAGGTGGACGACGCCGTCGCAGACGCGCACGACGTCGCCGTCCTTGACGCGTTCGAAGAGCTCCGGGGTGGCGTGGTCGACGAACGGTACGCCGGCTTCGATCAGGATCTGCGGCCCCAGATTGGGGTAGCGCCCGCTGATGCCCGCGGCGACGTTGACCACCGCCGCGGCTCCGCATGCGACAAGAGCCTCCGCGCTGACCCGGTCAACGTCAACATGGTCGATAATCGCTATTTCTCCGGGCTGGAGGCGTTTTGTCAGCCTCTTGGTGCGCCGGTCGATTCTCGCCACTGCCGTTATACCGGGAAGGTCACCGACCTTCCGCCCACGGAGGCCCGGCATCTTGCTTCCGGGAACCTTCATCAACGACCATCCTGCCAGAGCCAAACGGCGCGCAGGCCACGCATTACGCGGCGTGTCCACTATGTCACCCGCAATCACCTGTCGGCTGCCGCCAGTCCCAGCAGCTCCTCGGCGTGCGCCCGGCCCAGTTCGGAGTCCTCGAGTCCGGCGAGCATGCGCGACAGCTCGCGTACGCGACCCTCGTGGTTGAGCGTGACGACGCCGCTGCGCACGACGCTGCCGTCGCTCGCCTTCTCGACCACGAGATGCTGGTCGGCGAAGGCCGCCACCTGCGGCAGGTGGGTGACCACGATCACCTGCGCGGTGCGGGCCAGCCGGGCGAGCCGGCGCCCGATCTCGACCGCCGCCTTACCGCCGACGCCGGCGTCCACTTCGTCGAACACGAACGTCGGCACGGGATCGGCGCCGGCGAAGACCACCTCGATCGCGAGCATCACGCGGCTCAGCTCGCCACCGGAGGCGCCCTTGTTGAGCGGCAGCGGCGGCGCGGCGGGATGGGCGGCCATGCGCAGCTCCACCTCGTCGCGGCCCTCCGGCCCGAAGTCCTCGCTCTGGCTCAGCTGGACGACGACCCGGGCGTGGGGCATGGCGAGCGCGGTCAGCTCCTCGGTGACGGCGCGGCCGAACCGCTCGGCGGCGGCCTGGCGCACCTTCGTCAGCTCGGCGGCCAGCTCGGTGAGCCGGGCCGTCAGCTCTTCGTACTCGCGGGCCAGCTCCTCGATGCGCTCGTCGTCGCCTTCGAGCTCGATCAGCCGGGCCGCCGCCTGCTGCGCCCACGTCAGGACGGCCGCGGTGTCCTCGCCGTACTTTCGGGTCAGGCCCGACAGCACCGACCTGCGCTCCTGCACGGCCGCCAGCCGGGCGGGATCGGCCTCGACGGACTCGGCGTACGCCGCCAGGTCGGTGGCCACGTCGGAGATCAGGTAGCCGGCCTCGGCCAGCCGGTCGGCCACCCCGGCGAGCTGAGCGTCGAAGTCGCGTACGGCCTCCACCGCGGCCCGCGCCTCCCCCAGCAGCGAGACGACGTCGTGAGGGCCGCTCGCGGCCTCCATCGGGTCGCCGAGCAGCGCGGTGTGCGCGCTCGTCGCGGCGTTGCGCAGCGCGTCGGCGTGTGAGAGACGTTCTTCCTCGGCTCGCAGCTCGGTGTCCTCGCCCGCCTTGGGGTCGACCTTCTCGATCTCCTCCAGGCCGAAGCGGAGCATGTCGGCCTCCTGCGTCCGCTCCCTGGCCCGGGTGGTCAGCTCCTCCAGCAGCGCGGCGACCTGCTTGTGCCGTTTGTACGCCTGCGTGTAGGCCCGCAGCGGCTTGACCAGCGCGTTGCCGGCATAGCGGTCGAGCGCGGCGCGCTGCCTGGCCGGCTGCAGCAGCCGCTGCTGGTCCATCTGCCCGTGCACGGCGACCAGGTCGTCGGCGAGGTACGTCAGCGTGCCGACGGGCACCGATCTCCCGCCCAGCCACGCCCGGGACCTGCCCTCGGCGGAGACGGTGCGTGAGATGATCAGCTCGCCGTCCTCGATCTCGCCGCCGATGTCCTCGACCTGCTGGGCGACGCGACCGCCGGCCTCGATGACGAGGGTGCCCTCGACGCTCGCCCGGTCGGCTCCCGGGCGGATGCGCGAGGGATCGGCCCGGCCACCGAACAGCAGGCCGAGCCCGGTGACGACCATCGTCTTGCCCGCGCCGGTCTCGCCGGTGACCACGTTGAAGCCCGGGGATAGCTCGAGCACGGCCTCGTCGATGACGCCGAGCCCCTGGATGCGGACCTCCTCGACCCTTGGTCGCACTGCCCACTCCCGTTCACTGCCGTGTCTGACGCCGCTGCCCGCGCGGCCCGCCATGCCCACGTGATCCTACGCGCTCTCCTGTCCATTCACTCAGGGTCGCGCCCTTCCGCGCCAGCCCTGAACAGGTAGCTCGAACTTGGCGACCAGCCGGTCGGTGAACGGCGCGCCCGTGCTCTCCACTCCGTGCAGACGGGCCAGGCGGACGGGCTCGGCGCCCCTGCGCACCTCGACCCTGGAGCCCGGCGGAAGCTCGAACCTGCGGCGCCCGTCGCACCACAGAACGCCGCGCGGCGTGTCCGGCAGGATCTCGACGGCCAGCGTGGAGCACGGCGAGACCACCATCGGCCGGTCGAACAGCGCGTGCGCGCTGATGGGCACCATCAGCAGCGCTTCCACCTCGGGCCACACGACCGGGCCGCCGGCGGAGAACGCGTACGCGGTCGAGCCCGTCGGAGTGGCGCATATCACGCCGTCACAGCCCCAGCGGGACAGCGGCCGCCCGTCGATCTCGGCGACCACCTCCAGCATGCGCCCCTGCTTCTCCACGGTGACCTCGTTGAGCGCCCACGTGTCGGCCAGCACCCTGCCGTTGTGCCGGGCGATGACGTCGACCGTCATGCGCTCCTCGACGTCGTAGCGGCCCGCCACGACGTTGTCGACGGCCGCGGCCAGGTCGGCCACCTCGGCCTCGGCCAGGAAGCCGACGTGGCCGAGGTTGACGCCCAGCAGCGGCGTGCCCGTCGCTCTGGCGAGCTCGGCCGCGCGCAGCAACGACCCGTCGCCGCCGAGCACGAACATGACCTCGGCGTCCTTGGCCGCACTCGCGTCGGCCGGGACGGCCTCGGCCTCCGGGCAGCCGATCTCGGCGGCCTCGGTGTCGAGCACCCTGACGGCGATGCCCGCCTTGACCAGCCGGTCGATGACCAGCCGGGCGCTGTCGACGGCGGCGGCGCGCCCGGTGTGCACGGCGACCAGCACGGTGCGTTTCATTGCGGCCCTTCCGCGACGGCCCGCTGGATCTCGGCATCGAGGTCGGCGACCGGTGGCTCGCCGTCACCCTTGCCGAGCCACAGCAGGTATTCGACATTTCCCGACGGCCCGGGCAGCGGGCTCGCGGTGACGCCGCGCACGGTCAGCCCCTGCTCGACGGCCTTGGCCGCGGCGTCGCGCACCGACCGTGCCCGCAGCTCGGGATCGCGGACGACGCCGCCCGCCCCGACGAGGTCCTTGCCCACCTCGAACTGCGGCTTCACCAGCATCACGAAGTCGGCTCTCGGCGCCGCGACCGCGGCAAGCGCGGGCAGCACCAGCCGCAGAGAGATGAACGACAGGTCGCCCACGACCAGCGTGGGCGGCTCGCCGACCATGTCGGGGGTGAGGTCGCGCACGTTGACGCGCTCCATCACGGTCACCCGCTCGTCGTTGCGCAACGACCAGGCGAGCTGGCCGTAGCCGACGTCGACGGCCAGCACGTGGCCGGCCCCTCGGCGCAGCAGCACGTCGGTGAAGCCACCGGTGGAGGCGCCCGCGTCGAGGCAGCGGCGGCCCTCCACCGACAGACTCGTGAACGCCTCCAGCGCGCCGAGCAGCTTGTGCGCCCCGCGCGAGACGTAGTCGGGGCCGTCGTCGGAGGCGGCCACGACGATGGCGGAGGCGGTGTCGACCTGGGTGGCGGGCTTGCGGGCCCGCTGGCCGCCCACGCTGACCCGCCCGGCCTCGATGAGCTGGGCGGCCTGCTCGCGCGACCGGGCCAGGCCGCGGCGCACGAGCTCACTGTCGAGACGGATCCTGCGGCTCACGGGCGCTCCGGGACCCCCGCGTCCGTTACCCGCGCCGCCGTCGTATGCTCGCCCTGCGCGTCGTCCACTGCAGCGAGCGTGCTCTCCAGCCCGGAGAACGCCTCCTCGAAGACGGCCACGTGCTCGCTCACGGGCAGCTCGCCCAGCCGGGCCAGGCCGGCGACGATGGCGTCGACCCGCGCGTCCGCGGTCTCCTCGGGCAGCTCACTCATGACTCGACCGTAACGCCTCCCGCGAGCACCCGGGACCTCGGCAGGCGTGTCACGCGTTGGAGGTCATACGGGGGTGCTACTCATGTGGAACGCTACCCTCCGCAAAGGGAAGAAAGGATACGCAAATGGCAAGCGTCGAGGAGTGCCGGGCGGCACTGGTCAAGCTCGTCGCCCAATTCGACGAGATCGACCATGAGGATCGTGCCAAGCACGTGGTCGAGCGCACGGTCAGCTGCCGGGTGTCCGACCTCGACGTGACCTTCTACGGCCGGCTGCACCACGGAGGGCTCGACCCGTTCTCGGAGCAGTCGCCGCCGGACGGCAAGGCCGCCGACGTCAAACTCACGATCCTGAGCGACGACCTGATCGCGCTGGTCGACGGGGAGCTGGACCTGGCACGCGCGCTGCTCGGAGGGCGGGTGAAGGTCGACGCGAGCTTCGGCGATCTGATGCGCCTGCGCCGGCTCATCTGACGTTCTTCAGCGACGGGCGAACCTTCTTCAGCGAAAGGCGTCCTCCCCTCCTCCACCCCGGCCGGCCGGAGGGCCGTGCGAAGATCACCCGATCCGGTCGAGCACCGGCTTGACCGCGTCCCCCTCGATACGTCCCTCACCGGCCGCCGTCCAGGCGGCGTCGCAGGCCGCCCTCAACCCGTCGATCCGGCTGCCGTCGCCGTCGAGCCGCAGCGTCCCGTCCTTCCAGCCGGCCCGCCATCCGCCGCAGACGCCGTCGCGGACCTCCGGATACGGCAGGAGCAGCGCCCCCAGGTCCTCCCCGATGTACGTCGGCCGGTGGTGGGGCTCCGCCGTCAACACGTCGGTCGCCGTCGCCACCCCGGTCAGCACCAGCAGGCTCTCGACGCCCGCGTTGAAGGCCCCTTCGATGTCGGTGTCCAGCCGGTCGCCCACGACCAGCGGCCGGCGCGCGCCCGTGCGGATCATCGACTCGCGGTGCAGCGGCGGGTCGGGCTTGCCGGCGTAGACCGGTTCGACGCCGGTGGCCACGGCGATCACGCTGACCAAGGCCCCGTTACCCGGCAGAATCCCCCGCCCGGTCGGCAGCGTGCTGTCGCGGTTCGCGGCCACGAACAGCGCCCCGTGCCGTACCGCCAGCGCCCCCTCGGCCAGCAGCCCGTACGCCAACCCCGGCGCGAACCCCTGCACCACCGCCACAGGCGACTCGGCGGCCGTGGACACCGGACGCAGCCCCAGGTCGCGTACCGCCAGCCGCAGCCCCGACCCGCCGACCACGAGCACGTTCGCGCCGGGCGCAACCCGCTCGGCCACCAGCCGGGCGGCGGCCTGCGCGGAGGTCACCACGTCGGCGGCGGTCGCGGGCGCGCCGAGCTCCCGCAGGTGCGCGGCGATGGCCGCCGGCGTGCGGGAGGCGTTGTTCGTCACGTACGCCAGCCGCGCCCCGCGCCGGCGGGCCTCCTCCAGCGCGGCCGGGGCACCGGGCACCGCATGGCTGCCCAGATAGACCACGCCGTCGAGGTCGAGCAGCAGGGTGTCGTAGCCGTCGATCAGCACAGTCCCTCTTCCCGGTTGACTCTCACGCCGCGTGAGACTTTAGCGTCGCCGTCGTACCCACCTACAGGAAGGATCCGGTCATGTCTGCACACGTCAACCTGTCGGCCGAGGAGCGCGCGGAACTGTTCGGCGGCTTCGACCCGGACGAGCACGCGGCGGAGGCGGAGCGGCGCTGGGGCGGCACCCAGGCGTGGACCGACTCGGCGCGGCGCACGGCGTCGTACACGAAGGAGGACTGGCAGCGCTTCCTGGCGGACGCGGCCGGCATCTCCGCACGCATGGCGGAGGCGATGCGGGCGGGGCTGCCCGCCGACGGCGGGCAGGCCATGGACCTGGCGGAGGAGCACCGCGCCCACATCACGCGCTGGTGCTACGAGTGCACGTACGAGATCCACCGCGGCCTCGGTGAGATGTACGTCACCGATCCCCGCTTCACCGCCTCCATCGACGCGACGGCTGCGGGACTGGCCGAGTATTTCCGCTCCGCCATCATCGCCAACGCCGTCCGTCACCAGGGCTGACTTCCCACAGGCTTTCTCCGTTCCGCCTCGCCGGGCGGAGCGGGTGCCCCTGTGGTGAACCCGCATGTCATGTCTCAGGGGCCACCTTCACATCTCCCGGCGCGCGCGCAATGTGGCGCGAACGCTCCGCAACGCCGACACGTAATGGCGTTCGTCCGGGCGCATGGCCACGGCGATGGCGAGAGGCTCCTGGGCCCCTTCCACGTCTCCCGTGCGCCACAACGACAATCCCAATCCGAAGTAGGCATAGTCCTCGGCCGGATTGAAGTCCACGATCTGCCGGAAGCTGGCCGCGGCCTCCGCGTACTGCCGGGAGTTGAACTGGGCCCTGGCCAGCGCCTCCAGGATGCTCCGGGATTCGGGCTCGGCCGCCGCGGCGCGTTCGAGCAGAGCCGCCGCGGCGGCCGGACTGCCTTCTTGGAGCAACTTGACCCCACGCTGGTACCAGTCGTAAACGCCGCCCATGGGAGCGCCCGAGCTTTCACCGTGAACGTTTTGATCTTGACACATGTGGGAGGACTCCTTCATCGCTGCTACGGCGACCCCCGCCCCGCCCTGACTGCCGGGACGGCACGACTGCGACCACAACCACGGGGCGACTTCCGGAAGACACAAGCACTTATGGGAGCATGCCCGGTATGGGGACTCCTGAACTGCCGGTGCCGGATGGACTGGTGCTACGGCCCTTCCGAGGCGTGCGTTTCGCTGTCGAAGATCCCGCCAAGGTGACCTCCCCGCCGTACGACCTGATTTCGGACGCCGACGTAGAGGTCCTCCTCGACTCCCACCCGAACAATGTCGTCCGCCTCATCCTTCCCCGCTCCCCTCAAGAGGCCTCCGACGACCCAGCGCGTCCCGCATCCCCGGAAGCGCACCCGGAACAGCACGCGCAGGGGGAAGCCGCACAGGACGCACATGCGGAACCCGCACGGGACGCGAGGGGGGAAGCCGCACGGGACGAACACCCGGAGGCCGGACAAGACGTAGAC
>NZ_SMKQ01000262.1 GCF_004348995.1 Nonomuraea terrae | reverse complement strand
GGTGTGAGATCGGGCGGTGGTGGCCAAGAGCCGTAGGGATGGCGGGGGCGGAACATCGATGGGTCCAGGCGGACGTCGATGTGCCGCTCGGTCCTGGTGCCGGCTCCAAGAGTCTCTAAAATAAATGTAGATTGACATAGAAGCGGTGGGGGTGGTGTGCTGAGCGTCATGCATCTCGCGGAGCTCAACATCGCCCATCTGCGCGCCCCCATCGACAGCCCCCAGCTCGCCGAGTTCGTCGCACTGCTCGAACCCATCAACGCCATCGCCGACCAGGCCCCGGGGTTCGTCTGGCGGCTCAAGGAGAGCGAGGCCGACCCCACCGCGACCGTCGTGCACGACTACGGGGACTACCTGCTGGTCAACTTCTCGGTGTGGGAGTCGCGCGAGTCGCTGTGGAACTACATCTACCGAAGCCCCCACCTCGAGGTGCTGCGCCGGCGCAAGGAGTGGTTCCTGCGCATGGCGGAGCCGTACATGGTGATGTGGTGGATTCCCGAGGGGCACAGCCCGTCGCTGGCCGAGGGGATGGCACGCCTCGAACGCCTCAGGGCCGAGGGGCCGGGCCCGGAGGCGTTCACGTTCAAGGAGTTCTACGCCAGCAGCGAGGCCGCCAGCCTGCCCGCCGCCGCCGAGGTCAGGAAGTAGGCGAGGTCCTCCTCCAGGCCGCGGCCCATCGTGGACAGCCGCACCGGTGACTCGCGCAGCGCCTCGTGCAGGCCGTCCACCGGGACGGGCACCAGCCGGTGGCGTTCGGCCAGGGGCTCGGCCTGCCGCCTGATCCGCTCGCCGAACGCGCCCGGCAGCTCCGGCACCGGCACGTCGGCGGGGGACAGCGCGACCCGGCCGTAGGCGGTCAGCGAGTGGTGGGACAGGCCGTGGTGGCGCTCGCGCTGGTCGCCCTCGCTGACCCGCAGGGCCGCCACCGGGCGGCCCAGCAGCACGCCCGCCGCGTTCACCGCCTCGCCCGCGGACACCCCGGAGAAGCCCCAGCGCGTGCCCGTGCCCAGGTTGCCCGGGCCCTGCGCGACGACGGCCACGTCGGCCTGGAGCACGTGGCGCGCCGCCAGCAGCCCGGTGTGGACGGTCACCGCCTCCACGTCGCCGCCGAACGCCTGCCCGACCGTCACCACGCCCGCCAGCCAGCCGATCTCCCGCAGCCGGGCCGCCGCCATCGAGAACCACGCCGGCAGCGCCCCGCCGTCCAGCATCACGTACGCCACCCGCGCGCCCGGCCGCGACGCGTACAGGCCGCACAGAATGGGCGGCAGCGCCGAGTGCAGGTCGGCGACGACGACGGGCATGCCGTCGACCGAGTCGGCCTCGCGCAACACGTCGTGATAGGGCGAGCCCTGCTCGTCGGCGCCCAGCACCGTGGCCTGCAGCGGCGTGTAGCGGGCCTTCACCAGGTGCCCGGGACCCTGCGGATCTTCCGGCAAACGGTTCGGGACGGCCACCACCATGGCGTAACCTCCCGTACCGAGACCCATCGCGAGTGCGGTCGTGTTGAGCAGCACCTCGTCACCGGGTTCCGGGCGGCCCACCAGCGGCGGATACGCCAGCGCCCGGCACTCCCCCTCGGGGACGGTGACGTCCAGCTCCACCGCTCCCGGCCACTCGCGTCGGATCCGTACGACCTCGCCCTTGCGCCATCTGATCACGGGGGCAGGGTAGCGTCGATGAAGGAGGAGTGAGGCAGATGTCGCGCCGTAAGACAGAACGGTTGCTCAACCTGGTGATCTGCCTGCTCGCCACCCGGCGCCCGCTGTCGGCCGAGCAGATCCGCCAGGCGGTGCCCGGCTACGACCGCGACGGCGACGAGGCGTTCCAGCGCATGTTCGAGCGCGACAAGAACGAGCTGCGCGAGATCGGGATCCCCATCGACGTGGTCCGCGACCCGTGGGAGGACGAGCCGGGCTACCGGATCGAGCGGGAGTCGTACGAGCTGCCGGAGATCATCCTGGAGCCCGACGAGGCCGCCGTGCTGGGGCTGGCCGCCCAGGTGTGGCAGCGGGCCAGCCTGGCCGAGGCCGCCTCGGGGGCGCTGCTCAAGCTGCGCGCCGCCGGTGTGGCCACCGAGCATCCCGTCGGCACGGGGCCGCTGGAGCTGCGGGTCGACACCCGCGACCCGGCCTTCCCCGCCCTGTGGGACGCCGTACGCGACCGCCGCGTGGTGCGTTTCGACTACCGCGGCGCCGGCAGTGAGAGCGTGCGCGGCCGCACCGTCGAGCCGTGGGGCGTGGTCAGCCGGCGCGGCCGCTGGTACCTCGCCGGGTTCGACCGCGACCGCGACGCCCCGCGCGTCTTCCGGCTGAGCCGCATCACCGGCCCGGTCACCGCGGTCGGCAAGGCGGGCGTGGTCGAGGTGCCCGAGGGCATCGACCTGCGCGGCATGGTGGGCTACCGCGACGAGCCGGTGGAGGAGCGCGTCGCCGTCGTCCGCGTCCGGCAGGGGGCCTGCGAGGGGCTGCGCAGCCTCGCCAAGGACGTGCGTCCAGGAACGGACGGGTGGGACGTGGCCGAGCTGACCTTCACCGATCCGGAGCGGCTGGCCGGCTGGATGGCCAGCCTCGGCGCCGACGTCGAGGTGGTCGAGCCGCCGGACGCCCGCGAGGCCGTCATCTGTCGTCTGAAGGGGGCACTGGCGTGACAACACGAACCGGCGTGACGGCGCGAGGCGTCCGGCACGGCAGAGGCGCCGGGTCTTCGATCGGGGGGTCGGCATGAGCGCGTCCGCGGATCGGCTGCCGAGGCTGCTGGCGCTGGTGCCGTACCTGATGTCCCACCCCGGGGCGCAGGTCGACGAGGTGGCCGCGGTCTTCGGGCTGAGCGAGAAGCAGCTGATCGACGACCTGCAACTGGTGTGGATGTGCGGGCTGCCCGGCCACACCCCTGGCGACCTCATCGACGTCTCGTGGGACGGCGGCGAGATCCTCATCGACAACGCCGAGACCATCGCCAGGCCGCTGCGGCTCGGTGTCGACGAGGCCAGCGCCCTGCTGGTCGCGCTGCGCACCCTGGCCGCAACCCCCGAGCTGGCCCTGCCCGTCAACGGCGGGGAGTCCGGCGACGCGCTGGCCCGGGTGACGGCAAAGCTGGAGCGTGCCGCGGGCGAGGGCGCCGCCACCGTCAGCAGCCAGGTCGCGGTCGACGTCGACGCCGCGCCGGACGCGCTGCCGCGGGTGCGCGAGGCGCTCTCGCGGGGCCGGCGGCTGTCGCTGCGCTACTACGTGCCCGGCCGTGACGAGGTGACCCCGCGCGAGGTCGACCCCATGCGGATCGTGGTCGTCGACGGTCGCGGCTACCTGGAGGGCTGGTGCTACCGCGCCGAGGCGATGCGGCTGTTCCGGCTCGACCGGATGCTGGGCGTCGACGTGCTCGACGTGCCGGCCGACCCGCCGGAGGAGGCCGAGCCCATCGACGTCACCCAGGGCGTCTTCCGGCCCTCCCCGACCGACGAGCTGGTCGAGCTGGAGCTGAGCGCCGCCGGGCGGTGGGTGGCCGAGTACTACCCGTGCGAGGAGGTCACCGAGCTGGGCGAGGGGCGGCTGCGGGTGGCGCTGCGGGCCCGCGACCAGGACTGGATCATCAAGCTGGCGCTGCGCCTGGGCGACACCGGCCGGGTGGTCTCGCCGCCCGAGATGACCGAGTCCGTACGCCACGAGGCCGGTCGTGCCCTGGCCCTGTACGCTCACCAGTCATGACCATGCTGTTCATCTCCCTGGGCCTGGGCGTGGCCGGGCTGGTCGCGCTCGCCGTGGCCGGTGCTCGCGTCGTCGGCGCGGCGCGTACCCTGAGGAGGGAGGTCGACGTGGCTAAGGCTCGGCTGGAGCCGGGGCGGGCCGGATCGACTGGGCCAAGATCGACCGGCCAAGATTGACGGCGCAGGGGGGGTGAGAGCACGCCTCCGGCAGCGTACGATCGTGGCTGAAACAGGCACTAGTTAGAAAAGGGCGTTTCATGTCGCAACTCGGTGTCCCCGAACTTCTGATCATCGCACTGGTGCTCGTCCTCCTGTTCGGCGCGAAGAAGCTTCCCGAGATGGCCCGCGGCGTCGGCAGGTCGCTGCGCATCTTCAAGTCGGAGACCGCCAAGCTCCGCGACGACGATGACGAGACCGCCCACACCGTGCAGGCCCAGGCCGCTCAGCCGCAGCCGCAGCCCGTGCAGCCGCAGCAGATCCCGGCCCCCCAGCCGACGCTGTCGGCCGAGGAGCAGGCCCGCCAGCTCGAGGAGCAGGCCGCCAGGCTGCGCGCCGGCGCCGCCGCGCAGGCCGACAAGCGCGACTGACCGACCCCCGTCCCTCCTCGTCACCAGGACTGCTAGATGGCGCTGCTCAAACGGTCAAGCCAGCCCACACGTGACCCCGAGGGCCGCATGCCGCTCATGGAGCACCTCCGTGAGCTGCGCAACCGGCTGCTCATCGCGCTCGCCGCCATCGTGGTCGGCATCGTCATCGGGTGGTTCTTCTTCGACCCGGTGTGGGACACGCTCAAGGCTCCCTTCTGCGAAACCGCTCAGTCGCGCCAGCTCAATGGGGAGTGCAGTCTCACCTATACCGGCATCTTTCAGTCCTTCTTCACCACGCTGAAGGTCTCGTTGATGATCGGCCTCGTGGTGTCGTCGCCCGTCTGGCTCTACCAGATCTGGGCGTTCGTGACCCCGGCGCTCTACCGCAGCGAGAAGCGGTACTCGATCACCTTCCTCGCTCTCGCCGTCCCGCTGTTCGCGCTGGGCGCGGCGCTGGCGTACTTCATCATGGACACCAGCCTCGGCATCCTGCTGGGGTTCTCGCCCGAGGGCGCCGTCGCCACCATCGGCATCGACGACTACCTCAACTACGTCCTGATCATGCTGTTGATCTTCGGCGTCTCCTTCGAGCTTCCGCTGCTGCTGGTGTTCCTGAACATCATCGGAATTCTGTCGTACGCGACGGTGAAGAAGCACCGGCGTACCGTCATCTTCGTCATGTTCGTCTTCGGGGCGGTCATCACGCCCGGCGGCGACCCGCTGACGATGATGGCGCTGGCCATGCCGATGATCGTTCTGTACTTCCTCGCCGAGTTCTTCATGTACATGCGTGAGAAGCGCAGGCCCGCGGAAGACTTCTCCAGCCTGTCCGACGACGAGGCCTCGCCGCTGGCCGAGGACACCTCGCCGCTGGATGATCCGACGCCGCTGGACGACCCGGCCCCGATCGACGGAGAAGCAGGCACGGACAAGCGCTGACGACCGCCTGAACGCCATTCCCGTCCGGGGCGATAGGCGATAGGTTCCGGGGGTGTCCCCCCATCTGGCCCTGCTGGTCAATCCCGCCGCGCGCGGCGGGCGAACGCTGCGTGTGCTCGAGCCCGTGGCGCGCCGGTTGCGCGCCGGCGGCGCCGAGGTGTCGGTGATCGTCGGCGACGACGCCGCCGACGCGCTGGCACGCGCCTGCACCGCGGTGTCCGAGCGTCCTGACGCGCTCGTGGCCTTCGGCGGCGACGGTCTCGTGCACCTGGCCGTCCAGGCCGTGGCCGGCACCGACGTGCCGCTCGGCATCATCCCCGCCGGCACCGGCAATGACATCGCGGCCGCGCTCGGCGTGCCCGCGAACCCGATCGCCGCGGCGCGTGCGGTGCTGCGCATGAAGGAGCGGCCGGTCGACGCCGTGAGCGTCCGTACGGGGGCGGCCGAGGAACTGTTCGCCGGGGTGTTGTGCTGCGGGTTCGACTCGCGGGTCAACGAGCGGGCCAACAAGCGGGCCAGCGAGCGGGCCAGCCGGCGGGCCAGCGGGTGGGCCGGTCTGCGCGCCTGGCCGCCGGGGCCGAGCCGCTACCTCGTGGCGATGGCGCAGGAGCTGCGGACGTTCCGGCCGATCCCGTTCCGCGTCACGTTCGACGGGGGTGAGGTGGTCGAACGCGAGTCGATGCTGGTCGCGGTGGCCAACACCGGCTCGTACGGCGCCGGCATGCGGGTGTGCCCGAGCGCGCTGCCCGACGACGGGCTGCTCGACGTGGTGATGCTGGAAGCCGTCTCCAAGGCCGAGTTCCTGCGCGTCTTCCCCAGCGTCTACCGGGGCACGCACGTCGGCCACCGCGCGGTGTCGGTGCGGCGGGTGCGCAGCGTACGGCTGGAGGCGCCCGGCGTGGTCGCCTACGCCGACGGCGAGCGGGTGGGGGCGGCCCCGGTGGAGTGCGAGGTGCGGCCCGGCGCATTGCGCGTCATCGCGTGAAATCTACTTTGTAAAGGCGCCCGCCGGCAGGACGGACCGGAATCCCGATTTCGGTAGGCTGGCGAGTATGACAACGCCAGCGGAACGCTATGCGGCCTTCCGTCAGAAGCTCGAGGACGACGGGGCGGCGCTGAGATCGTTCCGAGGTCTCTACGACTTCGAGCTGGACGACTTCCAGCTCGACGCCTGCCGGGCCCTCGAAGCAGGAGACGGTGTTCTGGTGGCGGCCCCGACGGGGTCGGGCAAGACGGTGGTGGGTGAGTTCGCCGTCCATCTGGCCCTGGAGCAGGGGCGTAAGTGCTTCTACACCACCCCCATCAAGGCGCTGTCCAACCAGAAGTACAACGACCTGGTCAAGCGCTACGGCACCGCCAAGGTCGGCCTGCTGACGGGCGACAACAGCGTCAACGGCGAGGCCCCCATCGTCGTCATGACGACCGAGGTGCTGCGCAACATGCTCTACGCCGGCTCGGCCACGCTCGCCGGGCTCGGCTTCGCGGTGATGGACGAGGTCCACTACCTCGCCGACCGGTTCCGCGGGGCGGTGTGGGAGGAGGTCATCATCCACCTGCCCGAGTCGGTCAGGCTGGTGGCGCTGTCGGCGACGGTCAGCAACGCCGAGGAGTTCGGCGAGTGGCTGGGCGAGGTGCGCGGCGACACCACGGTGATCGTCGACGAGCACCGCCCGGTGCCGCTGTGGCAGCACATGATGGTCGGCAACCGCGTCTACGACCTGTTCATCACCGACGAGCTGCCGCCGCGCATCAACCCCACGCTGATGCGGGTGACCCGCGACGCCGAGCGGCTGACGGCCGGTCGGGGCCGGCGCGGTTACGGCAGGCCGCAGCGCTCGCGCCCGCCCGACCGGGTGCAGGTGATCGAGAAGCTCGACTCCGAGGGGCTGCTGCCGGCGATCACGTTCATCTTCTCCCGGGCCGGGTGCGACGCGGCGGTGCAGCAGTGCCTGTACGCCGGCATCCGGCTCACCACCGACCGCGAGCGCCACGAGATCCGCCAGCTGGTCGACGAGCGCACGGCGCACCTGCCGGACGAGGACCTCGCCGTGCTCGGCTACCTGGATTGGCGCGACTGCCTGGAGCGCGGTCTGGCGGCCCATCACGCGGGCATGCTGCCGGCGTTCAAGGAGGTCGTGGAGGAGCTGTTCACGCGCGGGCTGGTCAAGGCCGTGTTCGCGACCGAGACGCTGGCGCTGGGCATCAACATGCCGGCCCGCAGCGTGGTGATCGAGAAGCTCGACAAGTGGAACGGCGAGACCCACGCCGACCTGACGCCGGGGGAGTACACCCAGCTGACCGGGCGTGCGGGGCGGCGCGGCATCGACGTCGAGGGCCACGCGGTGGTGCTGTGGCAGCCGGGCATGGACCCGCTGTCGGTGGCGGGGCTGGCCGGCACGCGCACGTACCCGCTGCGGTCGAGCTTCCAGCCGTCGTACAACATGGCGGTCAACCTGGTCGGGCAGTTCGGCCGCGAGCGCACGCGGACGCTGCTGGAGGAGTCGTTCGCGCAGTTCCAGGCCGACCGGGCGGTCGTGGGCCTGGCCAAGCAGCTGCGCAAGCAGGAGGAGGCTCTGGAGGGCTACCAGGAGGCGATGACGTGCCACCTGGGCGACTTCCCCGAGTACGCGGCGCTGCGCCGGCGCCTGTCCGACCGCGAGGCGGAGCTGTCGCGCCAGCGCGGCGCGGCGCGGCGGGCGGCGGCGGTGCGGTCGCTGGAGGCGCTGCAGCCGGGCGACGTCATCCGGGTGCCTGGCGGGCGCCGGGCGGGCCTGGCGATCGTGCTCGACCCGGGCCGCAACCCGCGCGGTCACGGCCCGAGCCCGCTGGTGCTGACGATCGGCAAGCAGATCAAGAAGCTGGACCCTGCCGACTTCCCGGTGCCGGTCGAGCCGCTGGAGAAGCTGCGCATCCCGAAGAACTTCAACGGTCGTTCGCCGAAGGAGCGCGCCAACCTCATCTCCACGTTGCTGGCCAAGATGGGCGACCGTGACCTGGGCAAGCCGCCGCGGGCGCGCGACCACGCGGTGGAGGACGACGAGGTCAACGAGCTGCGCCGGCGCATCCGGCAACATCCGTGCCACGGCTGCGACGAGCGCGAGGACCACGCGCGCTGGGCCGAGCGCTACCACAAGCTGCTGCGCGAGACGGAAGGGCTGCGCCGCCGCGTCGAGGGCCGCTCCCACGTCATCTCGAAGACGTTCGACCGCATCTGCTCGGTGCTGGAGCAGCTGAGCTACCTCGACGGCGAGACGGTCACCGACGAGGGCCGTCGGCTGGGCCGCCTCTACACCGAGCTCGACCTGCTGACCGCCGAGTGCCTGCAGCAGGGGCTGTGGGAGGAGCTCGACGCGGCGGAGCTGGCGGCGTGCGTGTCGGCGCTGGTGTTCGAGTCGCGGGCGGCCGACGACGCGCGGCGTCCCAAGATCCCCGCCGGGCGGGCGCAGGACGCGCTGACGGCGATGATCCGGCTGTGGGGTGAGCTGGAGGGCATCGAGTCCGACCACGGCCTGTCCACGATCCGCGAGCCCGACCTGGGGTTCGCGTGGGCGGCGTTCCGGTGGACGAAGGGCCACAGCCTCGACGCGGTGCTGATGGACGGCGTCAACGGCAGCGAGCTGGCGGCCGGTGACTTCGTGCGGTGGATCAAGCAGCTGATGGACCTGCTCGGGCAGCTCGGCAACGCGGCGCCGGAGCAGAGCAAGGTCAGGAAGACCGCGGTCAAGGCGATCGACGCGATGCGGCGCGGTGTGGTGGCGTATTCGTCGCTGACCTGAGCCTGCGCGGATCGGCCCTTCTCGTCGCGGACGGGGAGGGCCGATCGCTGTTTCCCGGCCCGGGGGCGGGCTTAGTGGGTGCTAGTGCTGAGAAGCATCTTTGGGGCTGGTTTGACGTTGTCTTATGTCTTTACTCATTTACATCGCATTTAACGCTGGTTCCCAACTGCCTGTCCTGTCTGGATTGACCAGTCAAGTCTCTCTGAAATCACCAGTTATCAGCTGCTTTGATGTCTTTCGGGTGCTAATGTCCGATTTGTGCAGTCAATCGATCGGGGGAGGAAAGATGGCTAGCACGCGATTCGCCAAAGTCGGCTACCAGCAGGGATGGGGTTGCCGCAGGCGGCGCCGCTGGCGCCGGTACTGCTGCGTCCGTGTCGTTAGGTGGTGGGGGTGCTGCTAGTAGATAGCACCCATGAGGGCCGGCGGCCTGTCCGCCGGCTCTCATTGAACGTCTCCGGCCGGGAACTCGCGCCGGCGATTTCCATTCGCCGCACATTTCGGGAATTCTGGCCGGACACTCGCGGATTGCGCCGGCTGTTCGCGGCAGGAGTGGTGTTCGCCATCCTGGCCGCGCTGTGCGAAGTGGCCGCGATCCGCCTGTTCGGATACATCACCGACGAGGTGCTGACGACCCGCCGGCTGGACGCCTTCTGGGTGCCCGCGTTCGCCTGGCTCGGGCTCGCCGCGCTCGCCGGGGTGGCGTCCTTCGCGGGGTCCTATCTCACCGCGCTGGGCGGCGAACGGTTCCTGCTGGTCCTGCGTGACCGCGTGTACGCGCACATCCAGACGCTCGCGCCGGAGTTCTCGGAGAAGCGGCGGCTGGGTGACCTGATGGCGCGTCTCACCGACGACGTGGAGGCCATCGAGGAACTCGTCGGATCCGGACTCGTCCGTATCATCACCACGGCCGCCAGCGTGGTCTTCTTCGCCGGTGCGGCCTTCTTCATCCGCTGGGACCTGGCGCTCGTCACGATGGCGCTGATCCCGCTGTTCCTGGTGGTCTCCAAGGTCTTCGCCTCCAGGTTCAGGACGGCGGCGGCGCGCGAGCGCACCAGCAACGGCGCCATGAACAGCGTCCTGGAGGAGGGGCTGGCCAACCAGCCGCTCGTGCAGGCGTACAACCGTCAGGAGGCCGAGTCGGGACGCCTGCACACCGAGGGCCGCGGCTGGCTGCGCGCCAACATGACACAGGCGTGGCTGTCCGGCGTGTACGGACCTTCCGTCCAGGTCATCGAGACGCTGTGCCTGATCGTCATCCTGGGCGTCGGCGCGTGGGAGATCGCATCCGGCCGGCTGACGATCGGCGGCCTGCTCGCCTTCGCGGCCTACCTGGCCATGCTCTACCCGGCCGTGCAGAGCCTGGGGGAGCTGGCCCTGACGGTCTCCGAGGCGGCGGCGGGCTCCGACCGGGTCATCGAGGTCCTGTCGGCCAAGCCGCGCGTCACCGACGCCGAGGACGCCGTGGACGCGGGCAGGACCAGCGGCCGGATCGAGTTCGACGGGGTCGGCTTCTCCTATCCGGGGCGGGGGCGGCAGGTGCTGCGGAACCTGTCGTTCACGGCCGGTCCCGGCGAGGTCGTCGTCCTCACCGGGCCGAGCGGCGCGGGCAAGTCGACGCTGGTCAAACTGCTGCTGCGGTTCTACGACCCGGACAGCGGGCGCATCCTGCTGGACGGCACGGACATCCGGCGCCTGACGCGCCGGTCGCTGCGTGAGAACGTCACCGTGCTGCAGCAGGAGACGCTGCTGTTCTCGGGGTCGGTGCGCGACAACATCGCCTACGCCCGCCCGGAGGCCTCGCTCGACGAGGTGATCAAGGCGGCGGAGGCGGCGGGCGTGCACGACTTCGCCAAGGTGCTGCCCCAGGGCTACGACACGCCGGTGGGACAGCGCGGACGGCTGCTGTCCGGCGGGCAGCGGCAGCGGATCGCGATCGCCAGGGCCATCCTGCGCGACGCGCCGGTGCTGGTGCTCGACGAGCCCATGACCGGGCTGGACGAGGTCACCGCCGCCCAGGTGATGGGCCCGCTGCAGCGGCTCATGGCCGGGCGGACGACGCTGCTCATCACGCACGACATGCGGCACGTGCCGGAGGGGGCGCGCGTGGTGCGGATCGAGCCGGTTCCGCGGGGGGAGCGGATCCGGCTGCGGCGCGTCGGCGTCCCGTTCCGGCCGTTCCGCGGCAACAACTGCGGAACGCCCTGAGGGCTCCTCCCGGCACCCGTCCCGCTGTCGCGCGGGGCGGGTGCCGCGTTTCCGTCAGCCCGCCAGGGTGAAGCGGACCTCGCGGGTGGCGGGGTCGGCGCGGGACAGCCGGACGACGACCTGCTCGCCCAGGGGCAGGTCGCCGTCGCAGCGGGCGATGACGGCGGGCTCGGTGATCTGCACCTGCCCGTCCCCGTGCCGCTGGTCCACGTCGATCACCACGGCCTCGAACGCCTGCCCGATCCGGTCGCGCAGCAGGAACGCCTCCACCA
>NZ_SMKQ01000261.1 GCF_004348995.1 Nonomuraea terrae | reverse complement strand
CTCGGCGCCCCGCCCGCCCTCCGACAGGACGACCACCACGGTGTAGGCGGGATCCGGGGCGAACGAGGCGAACCAGGAGGTGTCCCGCCGGCCGAACGCCTCCGCCGTGCCCGTCTTGCCCGCCACGGCGATCTCGTCGAACGGGAACCCCTCGAAAGCGCCCTCCGCCGTCCCGGACCGGGGCACCTCGGCCAGCGCCTGCCGGAGGAAACGCAGCGTCTCCGCAGAGGCGGGCAGCCTCCCGGCCACCGGCGGCGTGATCGTCTCGGCGGTCGTGCCGTCGGGGCGCTCGATCCGCAGGCCGACGCGCGGGCTGTGCAGCGTCCCGCCGTTGGCGATGGCCGCGTACGCCCGCGCCAGCTGCAGCGGCGTGACGAGCACGCCGCCCTGCCCGATGGAGACGTTCGCCGCGTCGCCGCCCCGCCACACGCCCGCGCCCCGGCAGTTCTCCCTCGCCACGGCCGTCAGGTACGCCGCCCGCTCCCGGTCGGCCAGCTCCGGGTAGCCGCTCCCGGCCCGCCGGCAGGTCTCCTGCCGCGTCGCCCGCCACTGAGCCTGCTTCGAGGCCGCGTCAGGCACCGCCCCGGCGGCCTCGCCGGGCAGGTCCACGCCGGTCGGCCGGCCGAACCCGAACCCGCGGGCGGTCTGCTGCAGGGCGTCCGACCCGCGCCGCCACAGCTCGTCGGCGAACCGGTAGAAGATCGTGTCGCACGACCGCACCAGCGCGCCGTGCATGGTCATCCGGCTCAGGTCGGCGTCGCCGAAGTTGCCGAACACCCGGTCGCCGACCCGGTAGCCGGCCGGGCAGTCGTACGTCGCTCCGAGCGGATACCCGGCCGCCGCCGCTGCCGCGGTCGAGGCGACCTTCCACGTGGAGCCCGGCGCCCACTGGCCCTGGACGGCCTGCGACAGCAGCGGCAGCCGCGCGTACTCGCGGGCCGTCACCCCGTCGGTCCACACCGAAGGGTCGTACGCGGGCCGTCCGGCGAGCGCCGTCACGCGGCCGGTCCGCGACTCCAGCACGACGGCCGCGCCCGAGGTGCCGCCGCTGCGCGACAGGGCGCGGCCCAGCGCCTGCTCGGCGATGGCCTGGATGCGGGCGTCGACGCTGGTCACCAGCGTGTTCCCGGGGACGGGCGGGGTCTCGCGGACGGTTCTGGTGACCTTGCCGGTGTTGTCCACGGCCACGTCCCTGCGTCCCGGGGTGCCGGCGAGCCGGCGGTCGTAGACGGCTTCGAGGCCGTCCCTGCCTTGCGCGCCCTGCGCGTACCCGAGGGTGTGCGCCGCCGCCGGGCCCAGCGGGTAGACGCGGACCGGGCGCAGTTCCGTGCTGACGCCGGGGAAGTCTTGCCGGCGTTCGCTGATCTGCAGCGCCACCGGCGCCTCGACGCCCTCGGCGACCGGCACCGGCTCGTACGGCGAACCCCGCCAGCACGGCTGCGGCACCCGCGGCCCGCACGGCCGCACCTTCTCCGCCAGCTGCCGGGACGGCTGCCCCAGCACCTCGCCCAGGCGTTCCAGCACCGCCCGGCCGCCGTCGGGCTGGTGGGCCAGCGCGACGCCGTCCACCGTGACCACCGGCCGGGTCCGGTTCGTCACCAGGGGACGCCCGGCCACGTCGACGATCCGGCCGCGGATCGGCGGCAGCGCCACGGTCCTGATCCGCACGTCCGCCGCGGCCTGGACGTACCGGTCGCCGTCGGCCACCTGCAGGTACCACAGGCGGCCGACGAGGGTGGCGAGCATCGCGACCACGGCCAGCCGCAGCACGAACAGCCGCGCCCTAGACACGCCGCATCACCGCCGCCGCCTCGGGCGGTAGGGGCGCCACCACAGGCCGGTGGCGTCGCGCGGCACGCGCGGTGGCCGCCGCGGCGACCCCGAGCGCCGCCGTCCACGCCGCCGTGACCGGCAGCCCGGCCGCCGCGGTCGCCCACGCCTCATCCCCGAACGCCACCGCCGCCGCGCCCTGCGACACCGGCCCTGCCGCCGCCACGACGGCCACCACCAGCGACGTCGCCCCCCGGCCCATCGGCGCCCGTTCCCGCTCCGCCCACGCGAGCGGCCCCACCGGCCCTCGCCCGATCCCGAGCAGCCCGCGCGACGGCGCGCGGTCTCGCCTGACCAGCCAGGACAGCGGCCCGCGTCTCCACCCAAGGGGCCCGAGCGGCTCTCGTTCCCGACCGAAGTTCCCCGACAGCCGGCCCGACAGCCGGCCCGACAGCCGGCCCGACAGCAGGCCGAGCAGCGACAGCACCAGCGCCGTACGCCCCACCGTGCCGTCGGCGGGCGGGGTCACGTCGGCGAGCAGCCCGCCTGCCAGCCCCGCCGCGCACCCCCACACCGGCCCCCTGGCCAGCGCCGTCCACACGACCGCGAGCGTGACCAGATCGGGCCCGCCCCACGGCGAACGGTTGACCAGCAGCACCTGCAGCAGCGGTGCCACGAGCAGCAGCGCGACCCGCACGACTCACCTCCCGGGCCGCGGCACGATCACCGCGACCAGGTCCAGCGCCGAGAGGCGAGCGGCCGGCCGCACCAGTGCCATACGGGTCGCCGCCCCGGGCACGGACTCGACCTCGGTGACCGTCCCGATCGGCACTCCAGCCGCGTACGGCCGCGAGCCCGCCGACCCCATCGTCACCACCTGGTCGCCGGGCCGCAGCGGCGCGTGCGGGTCGAACAGGCTCAGCCGTAGCAGCCCCTCGCCGGGCATCCCGGTCACCACGCCCAGCTCACCCGAGCCCGCCATGCGCGCCCCCACGGACGACCCGGCGTCGGTGATCAGCGACACCGAGGCCGTCGCGGGCCCCGCCCAGGTGACCTTGCCGACCAGGCCGTCGGCGTTCAGCACGGTCACGTCGCGCTCGACGCCGGCAGCGGCGCCGGCGTCGATGGTCACCCTCTGCCGGCCGAACCCGACGACGTGCGCCGCCACCCCCTGATGCCGGCCCATGACGCCGGCATCGGCCGCGGGTGCCCCGGCGGACAACAGCTCGGCGCGCAGCTGGGCGTTCTCCTGCTCCGCCGCCCGCAGCCGGGCATCGCCGGCGAACGCCCTGGTCGCCGCCCCGACGGCGTTCTGAACGGCCCCGAACGCGGCCGAGCCCGCCTCCCGCAGCGGGGTCAGCGGCGCCAGCGTACGGTCGATCGCGACGAGGGAGACGGCGGCGGCCAGCACGAGCAGGACGACCGCCCGCCTCACCGCCGGGACCAATCGGGCAGCAGCACGTCCCGCATCGCCTGGAAGCGTTCGACGCAGCGGCCCGCGCCCAGGGCCACCGAGTACAGCGGCTTGTCCACGAGCCGGATCGGCATCCCGGTGGCCTCGCCCATCCGCTCGGGCAGCCCGCGTAGCAGCGCCCCGCCGCCGGTCAGCACGATGCCGTTGTCGAGCAGGTCGCCGGCCAGCTCGGCCGGGCACTGGTCGAGCGTGGCCTGCACCGCGTCGATGATGGCCTGCACCTGGTCCTCGATGGCCTCGCTGATCTGGTCGGCGGTGATGGTGGTGGTCTTGGGCAGGCCCGTGACGAGGTCGCGCCCGCGCACCGGCGCGGCCGTCCTGGGCGGGCCCGGCGGCGACGTGGCCGGCGCGGCGCTCTCGGGCCTGGCCCTCGACCGGAACGGGTTCCAGCCGCGCGGCGCGGGAGGTACGGAGGGCTCGTCCTCCGTCGCGGCGGGCTCGTCCCCGACCGGCTGGATCGGCGCGCCGACCCGGTGCCTGCCCTTGGGGTTCGGGTCGGAGTCGCGGGCGGAGACCGGCGCCGGCCGCGCCACGCCGAGGTCGATCTTCAGCCGCTCGGCCGTGCGGTCGCCGAGCAGCAGCGCGTGCTCCTTCTTCGTGTACGCGACGATCGCCTCGTCCAGTTCGTCCCCGCCCACCCGCACCGACTTGGCGACCACGACGCCGCTCATCGAGACGATGGCGACCTCCGTCGTGCCGCCGCCGATGTCGACGACCATGTTGCCGGTGGCCTCGCCGACCTTGACGCCGGCGCCGATCGCCGCGGCCATCGCCTCCTCGATGATGTGCACCCGCCGGGCGCCCGCCTCGTACGCGGCCTCCTTGACCGCCCGCTGCTCGATCGAGGTGGTGCCGCTCGGGACGGCCACCACGATGCGGGGTTTGGCCAGGAACCGGTTCGGGTGCGCCTTCTGGATGAACATCCGCAACATGCGCTCCGCCGCGTCCAGGTCCGCGATCACGCCGTCCTTGAGCGGCCTGATCGTGGCGATGTGCGGGGGAGTGCGGCCCATCATGCGTTTGGCCGCCTTGCCGACGGCGACGACGGTGTTCTTGTGCAGGTTGATCGCGATGACGGAGGGCTCGTTCAGCACGATGCCCTTCCTGCGGACGTAGACGAGCGTGTTGGCGGTTCCGAGATCGACTGCTATGTCGTGACCGAGAAGAGCCCATGCGAACGCCATAACCGCACAGCCTTTCGACCGGGGCAGAAGGCAGGGGGACACTGCCTGCCCTCGCGTTGCCCGTCCGAGTCGCACCACAAACGGGAGAAATGTGTATCTTGGCGCGTCTTCGCAGGTCAGCGGATCAGGCTTCCCAGCCGTTCCTCCGGCACCCGCACGGTGAACGGGCGGTAGGGTGCGCGGAAGTAGTCGCGCCCGAACGTGAACTCCACGGCCCCCGGGGCCGGGTTGACCACCTGGCACACAGGTGCGCGACAGCGAAAACCCGCCGAAGAGGTCCGAGAAGGAGACCGGCGGGGTGGAAAGGTGGTGGACGATACTGGGATTGAACCAGTGACCTCTTCCGTGTCAGGGAAGCGCTCTCCCGCTGAGCTAATCGTCCTTTGCGGAGGTGGCGACGGGATTTGAACCCGTGTGGACGGCTTTGCAGGCCGCTGCCTCGCCTCTCGGCCACGCCACCGAGCCGGAAGCTCCGAGCGGAAGACGGGATTCGAACCCGCGACCCTCACCTTGGCAAGGTGATGCTCTACCCCTGAGCCACTTCCGCGTGCGCCCCGCTGTGCCGGGCGACGAGAGAACTCTAGCGAATCCTGGCCGAGTCCCCAAACCGGAATTCGCCCGCCCGGCTCACCAGGCCCCGGAGCTACCGGTTGACCCGCAGCCCGGCCGGGTGCGGGCCCTCGGTCTGCAGCCGGTACTCCTCCCCGGAGATCGCCCGGTTCTCCTCGATCACGCGCTCCGACGGCGGCCGCTCGCCGCCCATGACCGCCCGCTGCATCTTCTCGAACCGCTCGTGGGCCTCCCGTACGTACCCGGTGCCCAGGGTCGTGAGGTCCATCTGGGTGGCGAGCAGGTCGCGGATGTAGCCCTTGTTCGGCTCGAAAGTCACCGGCGGCGGCAGCGCCGGGGCGAGCACCTGGTCGGGGTCGCGCCCGTCGAAGCGGCGGAACATCTCGGCCGCCAGCCGCAGGTGCTCCAGCTCCATGTTGAGGTGCAGCTCCCAGATGTTCTTCACCTTGGGATCGCTCTCGGTCTCCATGAACGAGTAGTACAGGTAGCACTCGTTGTACTCGTGGTTGAGCAGCCGTTCCCACCAGCTCTCGCCGGGCTCCACCAGCGACTCGTAGTGGGTGACGTGCTCCTCCTCGATCAGCCCGATCTCCTGGTAGAGCTGGCGCGCGATGGGCTCCATGTACATCGGGCCGACGTTCATGTAGAAGTTCATCGTCTGCTGCTCGGCCGCCGTGATGGTCAGCGCGTGCAGGCGCGACAGCGGCTCGGTGACCCTGCGCTGGTACGGCTCGCGCACGTTGTCCATCGAGTCGCGGTGGTGCAGGTACGTCGGCCGCCCCGGCATGACCTCGGTGAGCTGGTCGACGATCTTGTCCGCCCTGCGGTGCTCGATCATCTCGTACAGGTTGGCGTACCGGTAGAGGTGGTCGAAGTCCTCCAGCACGCCGAACTGGTAGGCCTGCTTGAGCCGCTGGTCCGGCTCCATGCGGGCCACCCACGCCGTCAGGTCCACCGCCACCTGCTCGTACGCGATGGTCGTCTCCAGCACCGACGACACCCCCGGCAGCAGCCAGTTGACGACCTTCTGCTGCTGCGCCTCGATGTAGCGCACGCGCGCCAGCCGCTGCTTGATCTCCACGTCACGGCAGTGGCGGGCCATGTGGTGGCTGAAGAGGATCGCCTCGGTCTCGATCCCGTTCATCGTGATGATCCGGCACCGTGTGTACGGGTCGCAGCGGTCGGGATCGATGGGTGTGACGTTCAGCTCCCGCCAGTCGCGCAGCTGCTCGTCCAGCGGGATTCCCCGCTCCTGGAGTGGGTCGAAGGCCATGTCGCTGCGCCTACCCGGGGCCGGGGCGGACAACCTCCGCGTTCGATCCCCGAACGGCCCGCGTTCGGTAAGACAGGGCGTGTCGCACTGTCTCCCGGGTAGGCCCGCTGGGGTGCGTGAACAAGATGTCATCGAGCTGCTGATGGCGCAGCACGGCCAGATCAGGGACCTGTTCGACGAGGTGGAGCAGGCGCCGCCCGAGAAGGTCGCGGCGGCGTTCGACCGGCTGACGCGTGTGCTGTCGGTGCACGAGACGGCGGAGGAGGAGATCGTCCATCCGTACGCGCGCAAGAAGCTCGACAACGGCCAGGGCGTCGTGGCGGACCGCCTGGAGGAGGAGAACCGCGCCAAACGCCTGCTCCTCGAGCTGCACAAGAAGGGCGTGGACGACCCCGGCTTCTGGGACGGCCTGGCCCGGCTGCGCACCGCCGTGACGGCGCACGCGCGCAGCGAGGAGCGCTACGAGTTCGCCCGGCTGCGCGCCGGCACCACCGCCATGGAGCGGCGGGCCATGGCGGCGGCGGTACGCGCCGCCGAGTCGCTGGCGCCGTCGCGCCCGCGTCCCGGCACGGAGTCGGCGGCCAAGAACCTGCTCATGGGCACGCCACTCGCCCTGATGGACCGCGCCCGCGACATGATCAGAAAGGCCCTCGACCGACGCTGATCCCGGCAGGACCCTTCGACGACGGGCGAAACGTCGGCGTACTAGCGTCGTAAGCATGGAGTTCTTCGCCCGTGACGCCGACATCGCGCCCGTCGCCGCGCTCATCGCCGACCCGACGAGGGCGGCGATCCTGACGGCGCTGCTCGGCGGGCGCGCCCTGGCGGCGGGGGAGCTGGCCCGGATCGCCGGGGTCAGCGCCGCCACCGCGAGCGCCCACCTGGCCCGGCTGCTCGACGGCCGGCTCGTCGACGTCGTCCCCCAGGGACGCCACCGCTACTACCGCCTGGCCGGGCACGAGGTGGCCGAGGTGCTGGAGTCGCTGGCCACGATCAGCTCCCGCCCGCCGGTGCGCTCGCTGCGCCAGTCCCGGCAGGCCAGGATGCTGGAGGAGGCCCGCACCTGTTACGACCACCTCGCCGGCCGCGCCGGGGTGGGGCTGCTCGACCGGCTCAGGGAGGACGGCCACTACGCGGCCCACGACCTGACGGAGTCGGGGGAGCGGCTGCTGTCCGGCCTCGGCGTGGACGTCGCGGGCGCGCGCGGGTCGCGGCGGCGCTTCGCGCCCGAGTGCCTCGACTGGACCGAGCGCCGCTCCCACCTCGGGGGCGCGCTCGGGGCGGCGATCGCGCGGACCCTGTTCGAACGGGAGTGGTACCGGCGGGGCGCGGTCCCGAGGGCGGTGGTGCTCACCGACGAGGGCAGGCGGGGGCTGGCGACACTGTTCTCCGGTAAGGAGCTAACATCGGCTACGCCGGTTACCTGAACGAGAGAGACGCACCATGCGCGACAACGAAGTCGTGAACGTCGGCCCCGAGCCGCTCAGCTTCGACGAGGTCATCAACGTGGCCCGCCACGGAGCCCCCGTGCGGCTCACCGACGACGCCATCGCCGCCGTCGCGGCGGCCCGCCAGCGGGTGGACGAGCTGGCCGAGAGCCCGGTGCCCGCGTACGGCATCTCGACCGGGTTCGGCGCGCTGGCCACCCGGCACATCGACCCGGCGCTGCGCGCCCAGCTCCAGCGCTCGCTGGTGCGCTCCCACGCGGCGGGCAGCGGCCCCGAGGTGGAGACCGAGGTCGTGCGCGCCCTCATGCTGCTGCGCCTGCACACCTTGGCCACCGGCCACACCGGCATCAGGCCGACCACCGCGAAGACCCTGGCCGCCCTGATCAGCGCGGGCATCACGCCGATCGTGCACGAGTTCGGCAGCCTGGGCTGCTCCGGCGACCTCGCGCCGCTGGCCCACGTGGCGCTCACGCTGATGGGCGAAGGCGTCGTACGCGACAAATCGGGAAATGTCGTGTCGGCCGCGGAGGCGCTCAAGCAGGCCCGCATCGAGCCCGTCGAGCTGGCCGCCAAGGAGGGCCTGGCGCTGATCAACGGCACCGACGGCATGCTCGGCATGCTCGTCCTGGCCGTCGACGACCTCACCGCGCTGGTCAGGACCGCCGACGTGAGCGCCGCGATGAGCGTCGAGGCGCTGCTCGGCACCGACCGGGTGTTCGCCCCCGAGCTGCAGGCGCTGCGCCCCCATCCGGGCCAGGCGCGCTCGGCCGCCAACATGGCGAAGATCCTGCGCGACTCCGGCATCGTGGCCAGCCACCGCGACCTCGCGGACTGCGCCCGCGTCCAGGACGCCTACTCCCTGCGCTGCGCCCCGCAGGTCGCCGGGGCCGTGCGCGACACGATCGCGCACGCCGCCACCGTCGCCGGGCGGGAGCTGGCCGCCGCCGTCGACAACCCCGCCGTGCTGGACGACGGCCGCGTGGAGTCCAACGGCAACTTCCACGGGGCGCCGCTCGGCTACGTGCTCGACTTCCTCGCCATCGCGGCGGCCGACCTGGCCTCGATGTCCGAACGCCGTACCGACCGCTTCCTCGACGTGGCCCGCAACCACGGGCTGCCGGCGTTCCTGGCCGCCGACCCGGGCGTCGACTCCGGCCACATGATCGCCCAGTACACCCAGGCGGCCATCGTCTCCGAGATGAAGCGGCTGGCCGTGCCCGCGAGCGTCGACTCCATCCCCAGCTCGGCCATGCAGGAGGACCACGTGTCCATGGGCTGGTCGGCCGCGCGCAAGCTGCGCAGGTCGGTCGACGGGCTCACCCGGGTGCTCGCGATCGAGGTGCTCACCGCCGCCCGCGCGATCGACCTGCGCGCCCCGCTGGAGCCCGCGCCCGCGACGGCGGCCGTGGTCAGGGCGCTGCGCGAGACCGTGCCCGCGCCCGGCCCCGACCGGTTCCTCGCCCCGGAGATCGAGGCCGCCGTACGCCTGGTGGCCGAGGGCGGCGTCGTGGCGGCGGCGGAGTCGGTCACCGGGCCCCTGTCGTAAGGCCGCTGTCGTAAGGCCGCTGTCGTAAGGCCGCTGTCCTAAGGCCGCGCGGGCAGCGCCACGATCAGGTCCACCTCCAGCAGCAGCCCTGGCATGAACAGCTTCGACACCTCCACGGTCGTGCTGGCCGGAGGCGTGCCGGTGATGTACCGCCTGCGCACCTTCCCGTACTCCACCCGGTCGTTCATGTCCGTCATGTACGTCCGGATGAACGCGATGTCGGCGAATGTGGCGCCCTGGTCGGCGAGGATGCGGGCGATGAGCTGGAAGACGTGCTCGGCCTGGGCCGCCATGGAGCCCTCGCCGACGACGTTCCCCCGCTCGTCAAGGGCGGCCTGGCCGGAGACGTAGAGCATGTCGCCGACCCGGACGGCGTGCGAGTAGGCGCCGTTCGTGGCGGGCACGGTCGCGAGATCGAGCGGCACGGCCCGCCGCCCGCCCGTCCCGGGTGAGGCGGTACGGACATGCGCGGTGACGGCCGTCAGGTCGTGACCGCCCAGGCCCGCCGCCACGGCCTCCTGCAGCCGGGCCCGGGCGGCCGACGCCAGCCCGGCGCCCTCCCAGGCGGCCAGCTCCAGGTCCTTGGCGGCGTGCGCGAGCGCGTACCGCGTCTCGGCCGCGGGCTCGCGCAGCCGCTCGGCCAGCGCGCCCAGCGGGGTGCACGCCAGCACGCCGGCGAGCGCGCCCGGATCGACCCCGTGCGCCTCGGCGTACGCGTACGTCTCCGCCACCAGCACCTGGGCCGGCACCAGCGCGCTCATGACGGCGAGCTTCATGGCCGCGCCCGCCGCGAGGGGCCCCACCTCGCGCACCGTCCCGAAGACGGACAGCACCTCGCGGCAGCCCGAGACGTCACCGCCGGCCAGCACGGTCAGCGTGCCCTCGGCCGCGGGCCCCACGCTGCCCAGCACCGGGGCGTCCACCAGCCCCACCGACGGCGGCAGCAGCGCGCGCAGCGTGTGCACCGCCTCGGGGCCGATCGTGGACATCTCCACCACCGTCGCCCCCGGCGCCAGCCCCGGCAGGGCAGCCGTCAGCACCTCGCGCACCGCCGCCGGGTCGCTCAGCATCGTGATGACCAGCCCGGCCCCGTCCACCGCGTCGGCGACCGAGATCCCCGTGCCGCGCCGCCACGTCGTCACCTCGTGCCCGGCCTCCGTCAGCCGCCGGGCCATCGGGACGCCCATGCGTCCCTGTCCGAGAAAAGTAATCATGCGGCCAGTGAAGCGGTATGCGCGGTATTCCACCACCGACTAGATTGCATGTCAGCCATGCCTGATACGAATGCCTTCGACACCGCCGCCCTGCGGCTCTTCGACGAGGTGGCCACGAGCGGCTCCTTCACGGCCGCCGCCGAGCTGCTCGGCTACACCCAGTCCGCGGTCTCCCGCCGCGTCGCCGCGCTCGAACGCGCCGCCGGCGGCCCGCTGTTCGAGCGCCTGGCCAGGGGCGTCCGCCTGACACCCGCCGGCCGGGCGCTGCACCGGCACGCCGTCGCCGTGCTCGACCGGCTCGACCGCGCCGCGGAGGACCTGGCCGCCCTCCATCGCGGGACGGGCGGGACGCTGCGCGTCGGCGCGTTCGCCACCGCCAACGTCGCCCTCGTCCCCGGCGCGCTCAGGCGGTTCGCCGACCGGCACCCCGGCGTCGAGCCGCGGGTGACCGAGGGGCTCAGCGCCGCCCTGATGGACCGGCTGCGCGCGGGCGCGCTCGACGTGGCGGTGATCAGCGACTACCCGGCCGGCCTGCCCGTCGAGGGGGCGTGCACCGTGCCGCTCGGCGCGGACCGGCTGCTGGTCGCCCTGCCCGCCGGTCACCGGCTGGCCGCCGAGACCGACGTGGACCTGCGTGACCTGGCGGGCGAGAGCTGGATCGAGGCGGCGCCGCGCGGCCAGCCGACCGTGCTGATGACGGCGTGCGCGGCGGCCGGATTCACGCCGCGCACCGGGCTGCGGGTGGCGGAGTGGTCGGGCAAGTTCGGGTTCGTGGCGGCCGGGCTCGGCGTGACGCTCGTGCCGGAGCTCGCCGCGCGGGGCGTGCCGCCCGCGTTGGTGCTGCGGCCGCTGCGCGGCATGGAGCCCGTACGGCGGGTGTACGCGGCCCTGCCGGAGACGCCGCTGCCCGCCGCGCTGGCCTTGGTGGAACTGCTGGGAGAATGGCAGGTGTGCACGACGGTTTCGCCGCCTTAGGGCAATATCTCGCGACCGGTCTGCGAGACGTGACCTCCGACCTCGCCGCCCTCGACGGCGAGGGTTGGTGGGCGGTCGTCGTCGACTTCGAGGGCAAGGTGACGTGCGCCCGGTTCGACCGGGTGCGCCGCGCGCCACTGCCCGCGCCCGCCGGCCCCTGGCGCGGCCCCGCCCCGGG
>NZ_SMKQ01000260.1 GCF_004348995.1 Nonomuraea terrae | reverse complement strand
CCTCCCCGACCCAGCCCCGGGAGCGCGGCACGGACAGGCGCGGCAACGACGACGACTCCGGGGAGAATCGCCGGACGCGGGAGCCGGAGCCCACCAAGAGCAAGAAGGACGAGAAAGAGGAGGAGGAAGAGCCCTCGGAGACCCCCAGCGAGTCACCCGACAGGGTGGAGGGATCGAGCGGCGAGGCCGGCGCGGCGAACAGCAGAGCCGGGGGCGCGAACGGCGCTGCCGTGGGCCGGCGGGCGGGACGGCCCGGGCCGCCTCAGGACTCGTCGCGCACCAGGTCGAGGGCCTTCTGCAGGTCCTGCGGATAGTCGGTGCTGAACGACATCCACTCCCCCGTCGCCGGGTGCTCGAACCCGAGCGCCACCGCGTGCAGCCACTGCCGGGTGACGCCCAGCCGGGCCGCGAGCGTGGGGTCGGCGCCGTAGAGCAGGTCGCCGACGCAGGGGTGGCGCAGCGCCGACATGTGCACCCTGATCTGGTGCGTGCGCCCGGTCTCCAGCTTGATGTCGAGCAGCGACGCCGCCCGGAACGCCTCGACCGTGTCGTAGTGGGTCACCGACGGCTTGCCCCCGGACACCACCGCGAACCGGCCGTCACCCGACGGGTGCCGGTCGATGGGCGCGTCGACGGTGCCCCGGAACGGGTCGGGATGCCCTTGGACGAGCGCGTGGTAGCGCTTGTCGACCGTGCGTTCCTTGAAGGCGCGCTTGAGGTGGGAGTAGGCGTGCTCGCTCTTGGCCACCACCATCGCGCCCGTGGTGTTGGCGTCGAGCCGGTGCACGATGCCCTGCCGCTCGGCCGCGCCGCTGGTGGCGATGGTGTGACCGGCTCCGAGCAGCCCGCCGATCACGGTGGGGCCGGTCCAGCCGACGGTCGGGTGGGCGGCGACGCCGATGGGCTTGTTGACCACGATGATGTCGTCGTCCTCGTACACGATGGCCATGCCGGGCACCGGCTCGGCGACCGGCATGGGCGTGGCCACCGGCGGCGGCAGCGTGACGTCGAGCCAGGCGCCGGCGTGCACCCGCTCCGACTTGGCCGGCTGCCGGCCGTCGACCAGCACCTCGCCGGCGACGATCAGCTCGGCGGCGCGCGTACGGGAGAAGCCGAACAGCCGCGACAGCGCGGCGTCGAGGCGCTCGCCCTCCAGGCCGTCGGGCACGGGCAGACTGCGCTGCTCACTCATCCTTCGCCACCTCCTTGGACCCGTCGATCTGCACGTTGCGCCAGGCCAGGATGACCGCCAGGATGCCGCCGCAGACGATCGCGGAGTCGGCGATGTTGAACACCGGGAAGTAGTCGATGACGGGGAAATGCCCGGGCAGCACCTCGATGAAGTCGACGACGTGCCCCTGGAGCTGCGTGGGCCGCCCGAGCCCCGAGGGATAGCGCAGCAGCCGGTCGGTGAGGTTGCCGAGCGCCCCGCCGAGCAGCAGCCCGAGCCCGAACGCCCAGCCCCTGCTGCCGAGCTTGCGGGCGGTGCGCACGATCGCGACGACGACGCCCGCGGCGATGAGGGTGAAGACGAAGGTCATTCCGGTGCCGATGCTGAACGCTGCACCGGAGTTGAAGATCAACCGGAACTGCAGGACGTCCGGGATGACCACGTGGGGCGCCTGTCCTTCCAGCGTGCGCAGCGCGACCGTCTTGGTCACCAGGTCGGCCACGTAGATCACGGCCGCCAGCACGACGAGAACCGCGAACAGGCGCCGGCGGGGGGTTGCTGCCGGCGGCGCTGATCCTATCGGCGCTCCTCCCTCTGCTTGCAGGCCACGCACAGCGTCGCCCTCGGGAACGCCTGCAGGCGTTCCTTCCCGATCGGCTTGTGGCACGATTCGCACACTCCATAGGTCCCGGCGTCGATCCTGGCGATCGCACGTTCGTTCTGCGCGACGAGATCGCGCGCATTCAGGGTAAGGGCGATCTCGCGTTCGCGCTCGTACGTCTTCGCGCCGGCGTCGGCCTGGTCGTCGCCGGCGCCCTGGGTGACGTCTCCAGAGGCTATCTCGGTCTCGTGGCGCAGGATGTCCGCCTCGAGTTCGTCGATCTCCTGCTGGAGTCTGCCGCGTACCTCGGCCAGCTCCTCGTCGGACCACATCGACGGAGTGGTGGTCTGCGTGACTGCCGCCATGGCTGCCTCCATGCTGATCAAGGCCGTAATGGTGCGGGCAGCTTAGGATCCGTATAACGGAACGGCAAACGACCCGCCGGACGGTTTACCTCCCCCGTACTATCCCGCCTCGCGCATTCAACTCCTCCCCAGAGACGTCCATTCCCACAACTTTGCGCCGTTTACGCCGTCCGTACCGAGGTGGTGATGGTCGTCCCTTGGCGTGGCGTACGCCCCACCTGGGAGAACCACGGGGAAAACGTGGAAGCCTCGGGCCCCGCTCTGCGTTATGGTTTAAGCCTGCAAGGCGTTGATGGGGCCCGACTGTGAGGGATATCACCCCGGAGCCGCCGGAAGAACGGCTTTCGCGAGCTCAGTAGAACCGGCAGCAGCCCCAATGAAGAGGGCCTCGCCCGCGCGAGGTCAAGAAGGGTGGTACCGCGGAGCCGCGAGGCTTCGTCCCTTCACGCGAAAAGCCCTGCCGGCCGATCAAGCGTGGAGGTCACGCCCGACATGTCGTCCCCAACGTTCCGCTCTCTTCCCGCGCAGGTCGACCTGCCCGCGCTCGAGCGCGAGGTCCTCGAACGCTGGCGGGACGGGAAGATCTTCGAGCGTTCCGTGGAGCAGAACTCCGGCAACCCCGCCTGGGTGTTCTACGAGGGCCCGCCCACGGCCAACGGCCTGCCCGGCGTCCACCACGTCGAGGCGCGCGTGTTCAAGGACCTGTTCCCCCGCTACAAGTCGATGCGCGGCTTCAGCGTGCCCCGCAAGGCGGGCTGGGACTGCCACGGCCTGCCCGTCGAGGTCGGCGTCGAGAAAGAGCTCGGCCTGTCCGGCAAGAAGGACATCGAGTCGTACGGCATCGCCGAGTTCAACGCCAAGTGCCGCGAGTCGGTGCTGCGCCACGTCGACGCGTTCGAGCAGCTCACCGAGCGGATGGGCTACTGGATCGACCTTTCGCAGGCCTACCGCACCATGGACCCGTCCTACATCGAGTCGGTGTGGTGGTCGCTGAAGGTCGTCTTCGACAAGGGGCTGCTGTTCCGCGACTTCCGGATCACCCCCTACTGCCCGCGCTGCGGCACCGGCCTGTCCGACCACGAGCTGGGCCAGCCCGGCGGCTACGAGACCGTCTCCAGCCCGTCGGTCTACGTCCGCATGCCCGTGACGTCGGGCCCGCTGGCGGAGCTCGGCGCCTCGCTGCTGATCTGGACGACCACGCCGTGGACGCTGGTCTCCAACACGGCCGTCGCCGTGCACCCCGACGTCACCTACGTCGCCGCCCGCACCGCGGACGGCGAGGTGCTGGTCGTGGCCGAGCCGCTGCTGTCGGTGCTCGGCGAGGGCGCCACCGAGGTGGCCCGCTACACCGGCCGCGAGCTGGAGCGCACGACCTACACCCGCCCGTTCGACCTCGTCGACATCCCGGGCGCCCACTACGTCGTGCTGGGCGACTACGTCACCGTCGAGGACGGCACCGGCCTGGTCCACCAGGCTCCCGCCTTCGGCGCCGACGACCTGGCCGTCATCCGGCGCTACGACATGCCCGTCGTCAACCCGATCGGCCCCGACGGCCGCTTCCTCGCCGACGTCCCCATGGTCGGCGGCCGGTTCTTCAAGGACGCCGACGAGGAGCTGACCGAAGACCTGCGGGCGCGCGGCCTGCTGTTCCGCGGCGGCCACTTCGAGCACAGCTACCCCCACTGCTGGCGCTGCCACACCCCGCTGCTCTACTACGCGCTCCCGTCGTGGTACATCCGCACCACCGCGGTCAAGGACCAGATGCTGGCCGAGAACGCCGGCACCAACTGGTACCCCGACACGATCAAGTGGGGCCGCTTCGGCGAGTGGCTGCGCAACAACGTCGACTGGTCGCTGTCGCGCTCGCGCTACTGGGGCACGCCGCTGCCGCTGTGGGTGTGCACCGAGGACGAGTCCCACATCACGTGCGTGGGCTCGCTGGAGGAGCTCGGCACACTCGCCGGTCAAGACGTCTCCGCCCTCGACCCGCACCGCCCGTACGTCGACGACGTCACGTTCGCCTGCCCGTCCTGCGGTGGCGAGGCGCGGCGCGTGCCCGACGTCATCGACGCCTGGTACGACTCCGGTTCCATGCCGTTCGCGCAGTGGGGCGAGCGCGGCAAGCCCGAGGGCGTCTACCCGGCGCAGTTCATCTGCGAGGCCACCGACCAGACGCGCGGCTGGTTCTACTCGCTGATGGCCGTCGGCACGCTCGTCTTCGGCCAGTCCTCCTACGAGAACGTGCTCTGCCTCGGCCTCATCCTGGCCGAGGACGGCCGCAAGATGAGCAAGCACCTCGGCAACATCCTCGAGCCGATCCCGCTGATGGACCGCCACGGAGCCGACGCGCTGCGCTGGTTCATGGCCTGCTCGGGCTCGCCGTGGGCCTCGCGCCGGGTGGGGCACAACACCCTCGAGGAGATCGTCCGCAAGGTCCTGCTGACGCTCTGGAACACCTCGTCGTTCTTCACCCTCTACGCGGGCGCCGAGTCCTGGTCGCCGTCCATGATGGCGCAGGCCACCCCGGTCGCCGAGCGCCCGTTGCTCGACCGCTGGGTGCTGGCCGAGCTGCACCGTACGGTGTCCGAGGTCACGGCGTCGCTGGACGAATACGACACCCAGCGCGCCGGCCGCCGGCTGGCCGACTTCCTCGACGACCTGTCCAACTGGTACGTCCGCCGCTCGCGCCGCCGCTTCTGGCAGGGCTCCCAGGACGCCTTCGCGACCCTGTACGAGTGCCTGGAGACGACGCTGCGGCTGCTGTCGCCCATCACTCCGTTCCTCACCGACTACCTGTGGGACGTCCTGCGCCCGGCCGACGCGCCCTCCTCCGTGCACCTGGCCTCCTGGCCGCAGGTGCGCGAGGACCTGCTCGACCCGGCCCTGTCGGACCAGATGGCGCTCGTCCGCCGCCTGGTGGAGCTGGGCCGCTCGGCCCGCGCCTCGTCGGGCGTGAAGACCCGCCAGCCGCTGCGCCGCGCCCTCGTGGGGGCGCACGACTGGCCGTCGCTCCCCGACGAGCTGCGCGGCCTGGTGGCCGACGAGCTGAACGTCCAGTCGCTCGAGGACATGTCCGGCTTCAGCGCCGACCTCGTGTCGTACACCGTGAAGCCGAACTTCCGGGCGCTCGGCAAGCGCTTCGGCTCGCAGACCAAGCTGGTGGCCGCCGCGGTGGCCGCCGCCGACCCCACCCGCCTGGCCAGGACCCTGCGCTCGGGCAGCACGGTCATGGTGGAGTCCGACGAGCTGGGCGAGATCACGCTCGGCCCCGACGAGGTGATCGTCAACGAGCAGCCGCGTTCGGGCTGGGCGGTGGAGACGGGCGCCATCGGCACGGGCACGGGCGAGACGGTCGCCCTCGACCTGGAGCTGTCCGACGAGCTGCGCCGCGCCGGCCTGCTCCGCGAGGTCATCCGCCTGGTCCAGGACGCCCGCAAGTCGACCGGCCTGTCGATCAGCGACCGCATCGACCTGTGGTGGACCACGACGTCGCCCGAACTCGCGGAGGCGTTGCGCACCGAGGGCAACGTGGTGGCCGAGGAAGTCCTCGCCGCCACCCTCACCGAGGGCACGATCGAGAGCCTCCCCGCCCACCAGGACGAGGATCTCTCCCTGACCTTCCAGCTCCGCCGCGTCTGATCGCGACGCCGGGCCCCGGGCCGCCTGCTGACCAGGCGGCCCGGGGCCCAGCCGTGCCGTCATCGCCCTCACCTCCCGCGGCCGATGCTCCAGCCCGGCGGCGATCCCGCACACCACTACGGCGCCACAACATCGCGACCGCACACCCTCGTGAGGCGCGCTCCCGTAGGTCACAGCTCGGCGTCCGCGTACCGCGCCCCGCCTCGTAGCTTCCCGGGCCCGCGCCCCGTTCGCACACCAGCCGACCGCTCCACCGCGCCAGGCGTCGTCCACGGACGGCGCCCGACCGGCCGCGCGGCGGCCGGCAGCATCACGTCAGCGACCAGCAGCTCGTCCGGGCGCACGCCGCTCGACACCCGCCCGTAGACGCTCCCGCGCTGCCCCCGTAGCCGGCACGGCAGCGTCGTGCGGCAACCGCACCAGGACCAGCGACTCCCGCGAGGCCGCTCCAGCCAGGGGTGGCGTGTCCACGCCGTCCATGCCACACTGACTGTTATAGAACTCTCAGCGGTGTTATAGAACGAGGTGAGCGTAGGATGCGAGACGTGTTGCCGTGGGGTGAGCCCGTACCGGTGGCCGGGACGATGGGCGAGCCCCAGCCGCGGGGCCGGTTCGGCGAGTACGGCGGAAGGTACGCGCCGGAGTCCCTGGTGGAGGCGTGCCGCGAGGTGGACGAGGCGTTCCGGGAGGCCTGGGCCGATCCGGGCTTCCGCGGCGCCCTGGCGCGGCTGCTCGCCGTGCACGCCGGGCGGCCGACCCCGCTCACGCCGGCCTGGCGGCTGTCGGGAGAGCTGGGCGTGCAGCTGTACCTCAAGCGCGAGGACCTCACCCACACCGGATCACACAAGATCAACAATGTGCTCGGCCAGGCCCTGCTGGCCACGCGGATGGGACGGCGCAGGCTGATCGCCGAGACGGGGGCGGGCCAGCACGGGGTGGCCACCGCGACCGCCGCCGCCCTGCTCGGGCTGGAGGCCACGGTGTTCATGGGTGAGCGCGACATCGAGCGGCAGGCGTTGAACGTCTTCCGGATGCGCATGCTGGGCGCCGAGGTGGTGCCGGTGACCACAGGCAGCCGTACTCTCAAGGACGCCACCAGCGAGGCCATGCGCCACTGGGTGGGCGCGACCGGCGACTCCCACTACTGCCTCGGCTCCGTCGTCGGGCCGGATCCGTACCCGTGGATGGTCAGGGAGTTCCAGCGGGTCATCGGCGACGAGGCCCGCGGGCAGTGCGCCGCCGAGCTGCGGACCGGCGTGCCGGACCACGTGGTCGCGTGCGTCGGCGGCGGCTCCAACGCGGCCGGCACGTTCGCCGGATTCGCGGACACCTCGGCGCGCTTCGTCGGCGTCGAGGCGGAGGGCGGCGCCGGGGCGGCCCGCGGCCGGCTCGGCGTCCTGCACGGCTGCCGCTCGTTGTTCCTGCAGGACGACGACGGGCAGATCACGGAGGCGCACTCCATCGCCGCCGGGCTCGACTACCCCGGTGTCGGTCCGGAGCACGCCCACCTGCGCGACCTGGGCCGGGCCCGCTACGTCACGGTGACCGACGACGAGGCGGTCCGCGCGGCCGTACGGCTGGCGCGCACCGAGGGCATCGTCCCGGCGCTCGAATCGGCGCACGCCCTCGCCTGGATCATCCGCGCGGTGGCCGGCGGCGAACTGCCCGCCGGATCGACGGTGCTGATGACGTTGTCCGGCCGGGGCGACAAGGACATCTCAACCCTGAAGGAGCTGGTGTGACGAACCCCACCCTGACCGCGGGCGCGGTCGAACGCCACCTGCGTGCCCGCCGGGACACCGGTCGCGGGCTGCTCATGCCGTTCGTCACCGGGGGGATCACGCCCGGCTGGACGGATTACCTGCGGGCGTTCGCCGCCGCCGGGGCGGACGCGATCGAGGTCGGCCTGCCGTTCTCCGACCCCACGCTGGACGGCGTCACCATCCAGGAGGCCAACGACACGGCGCTGGCCCGGGGGGCGAGCACGCGCCGGATCCTCGCCGACCTGGCCGAGCTGCCGGACCTGGGCGTGCCGCTGGTCGCCAGCACCTACTACAACCTGGTGCTGCACGACGGGCCCGAGGCGTTCTGCGCGGCGCTGCGCCACGCCGGCGTCACCGGTCTGATCGTGCCCGACCTGCCGGTGCACGAGGCCGGCGAGCTGACGGATGTGGCCGCCGCCGCCGGGATCGAGCTGGTCCTGCTGGCATCGCCGGCAACGCCGCAGCCGCGGTTGGAGGAGATCTCGCGCCGCAGCCGCGGATTCGTCTACGCGGTGTCGCTGATGGGCACCACCGGTGAGCGGGCCACCCTCGCCGCTTCGGCGGCGGAGCTCACGCGGCGGATCAGAGGCGGCACCGACCGGCCGGTCTTGCTAGGATTTGGCATTTCCACGCCGGACCAGGCGCGGGAGGCCGGCCGGCACGCCGACGGCGTGGTGGTCGGCGCCGCGGTCATGCGGCGGGTGCTCGACGGGGCGGGACCGGACGACCTGCGGGCCTTCCTCGCGACCCTGCGGCAAGCCCTCGACCAGGAGTGTGACCGACCACGATGACCCCCGACGCCGGGCACGAGGCGAGATACCGCGCCATCGCCGCCGACCTCGCCGCGAAGATTCGGTCGGGCCACTACGCCCCCGGTGCGGCACTGCCTCCGCAGCGGGAGTTGAGCGCCTCCTACGGGGTGACCCTCATGACGCTGCGCCAGGCGTTGCGGGAGCTCAGCGGCGAGGGGCTGATCGTGCAGCAGCCCGGCAGGGGCACGTTCGTCGCCCCGCCTCACCTGGCCTACCACCTCGGCTCGCTCCGCAGCCTGGTCGACGATCTGCGTAAACAGGGTCATGACGTGCGTACCGTGGTGGCCGGGCGGGCGGTGCGCCGGGCCCCCGCCGCGATCGCCGCGGAGTTGCGGCTGCGTCCCGGCGACTCGGCCCTGCGCCTGGAACGGGTCCGCGAGTTCGCCGGGCGTCCCGCCGTCCACCAGGTGTCCTGGGTACGCCGGCCGGTAGCCGACGAGATCCGCGACCGCGACTTCACCGCCGTCTCCCTCTACACGGCGCTCGCCGACGCCGGAGTGGCGGTCGCCAGGGCGTCCGAAGTGGTCCGGCCCGGTTTGCTCGATTCCGCCGCCGCCCGGCACCTCCACGAGCCTCAAGGCAGCCCAGTGCTCGTCAGCACCCGGATCACCTACGCGCTCGACGCCACGCCGGTGGTGTCCGACCATGCCACCATCCTCGGCACCATGATGGAGATCCGCACCGAACGCGCCGCCACCGGTCTCTCCCTCATCTGGGGCGCCACCAGCTAGACGAGTCAGTCCCGGAGCCTGTACGTGGCCACCAGGGATGGTCCTGGACGGCGAGGCGATGAAGGCGCCGGCTGAGACAAGCGAACAGCAAAAGCCGCTGTGCCAAGGGCGCAAACCCAGAACGGCGACTCCGGCGAAAAGGGGACGACCACCCGGGCGAACGCCGACGGTCACGAGGAAGGCGCAGAACACGGCTGATGGCGGCCGACCTGGGCCACTCGCGGGGGCGCGCCGGCCGACAAGGTTGCCCGCCGACCGGTCCTGCCGTCCGCTGACCTTCGTCCCACCGTGGGCCGAGCGGCAGACGACCCACAGCCGTCTCGCCCCGCGCCCAAGTCCGCTTGACCGTCAGCCTCGGTGGCCGCCGACAAAGGCCTACTGCTCCCGCGGCATCCGTGCCCGTCCGTGCCGACTCAGCATCAAGACCGTACCGACCTGGTGGTCAATCGCAGCTCTCGTGGCGGCCGCCCCATCAGCCATGATCCAGATCCCGCCGAGGAACGGAACACGACCGAAGGGTGCGTCAACCGGATGAAGAGCGGCTGGCCTTTCGCTCCGACAAGACCTCGGAAAGCCACCTCGCCGGGCTCCACTTGCGAGGTGGCATCCGGTGGGTCGAAGCCTCCATAAGATCCGCATCCCGTACAGGCCCAAGGCTTTCGGGCCGGCTGCCGTGCCGAAGCGGAGTCAGCCGACCGTTTCGCGGGCGTGCTGGCATACCGAGCAGCTCGTGAAGCCGGCCGCCTGGGCCGAGGAGAGGGCCATCGTCTGGACCTCGGCGTCACCAGCGCCACGGATCAGCGGGCACTCGGTGCTGTGGTAGCGGCGAGTGCCGACGATCACCTTCACGGTGCCGGGACGCTCACCCTTGCCCCCGCCACTACTGTCGTCCTCGGAGTCGCCGCCGTTCTTCGCGTCGGCCTTCGAACCAGGCTTCGTACCGCTCTTGCCGGAGCCTTCGCCCGCTGTCGCGCCGGACCCCTGAGGCCGGGACGTGCCGGCACCTTGGGGTCGGGACGCGCCGGATCCCTCGGGCCGGGAAGCGGCGGGAGCCGACGCTCCACCCCCGGAGGCCGCGGCGGAGGAGCCGCCCTTCAGCGAGGAGCCGCCGCGGGCCGCGGCGGACGAACCTCCGCCGTCACCACCGGGCCCACCGCCCTTGGCGGCACTCCCCTTCGGAGACCCCGCCTTGGAAGAACCCTCTTCGGGCACGCCCGGCTTGGAACCACTCGCCTTGGGGGCGCCCGGCTCAGGAGCAACCGGCTGGGGAGCGCCACTCTTGGACGCTTCCGCCGGAGAGTCCTCACTCGTGGAGCCGCCCGCACCCCGCCCGGCGGCAGGCACCGACGGACGTCCGGTCGCGACCTTCCCAGCGCCCGACGACCCTGCGGGCGGGCCCGGGGGCAGCGGCCCCTTGGGCTTGGCCTGGGATTCGGCCGAGGACGCGGGCCGCTCGTGGATGATCACAGTCTCGCCGTCCGAGGACGGCTCGGACCCGGCAGGCCGCTCGGACGGCTTGCCGGAACCCGAAGGACGCTGAGCCGGCTTGCCGGGCCCGGTCGGCCGCTGAGACGGCTTGTCCGAACCGGAGGAGGGACGTACGGACGCCCCAGAACCCCCTGGGCGCCCGGGCATCGCAGAAGAGGACACGCGAGGCTGCGGCGCCGTGACGGGGCCGAGGTCGTCGTCATCGGCCGCGCCGGACGCCCCCTGCCCCGGCTTGCCGGAGGGACGACCAGCCTGCTCGACACCGGCCCCGCCCTGTCCACGCTCTCGCTCAGCGGACGCCGGACGACCGGCCCCCTCACCGGAGGCACCGGACTGAGCGCCCTTGCCACCGGAGCTATCCGTCTGACCAGGCTTGCCACCCGGACGATCGGACTGATCACCGGACTTGCCGGGCTCAGCGGCGGCACGGGAACGGCCGGCCTCCCCGGAAGCGGCCTCAGGACGGCCGGCGTCTCCGGACGTGGCCCCAGGGCGGCCGGGCCGAGCGGCGGCACTGTCAGCCGTCTCAGGCTTGCCCCCACCAGGCTTGCCGCCCGGACGGCCAGGCCCACCCGGCGACCCCGTGGCGGTCTTGGATCCCCCGGAGGCCGGCTCACCGGACCCGGACGGCTTGGCGGACGGCGGCTCGGCACGCGAGGCGTGCGGCGGCCGGAAGTAAGAAGTCTCGGACTCCGCCTGCTCGTCATCCGATGCGGCGGCGGAGGAGGTTGACGGTGCCTGGCCCGCGGCGTCGGCCGGGGAGCGGCCGAACCAACCGGTGGCGCCTTCCTCGTGGGCGGCGGCAGGCTCCGGGCTGGGGGTGGAAGCCTTCGTGTCAGGCTTCGGCGGGGCGACCGGCGACCGCTGGTCGCGGGTCTCCGCGGAGGTCTCGGCCCGGCTCTCGGTGGTGACGGCGGGCTCGGGACCGGCGGCAGGCGGCAACTGCCGTCCGCCGAGCGCGGCGTCGGGAAGGCACGTCGTGCAGGGCGTGAAGCCCTCTTCGCGTGCCTCCTCGTAGGTGAGCTCCTCGCTCTCCCTGCCGAGCAGCTGCCTGCACCCGGGGACGTGGTAACGCTTGCGTCCCGGGATGACCAGCACGATCGCGTCGCCCGCGACACCTCTCGCCACCGGGGGGCGCGCGGCGGG